>JAPKDL010000143.1 GCA_028822585.1 Alphaproteobacteria bacterium
AACCCCTGTTTCCGGCGTGAGAGGCCAGCGTCCTAGGCCACTAGACGATGGGGACACGGTGCTTATTCGCCCTTCTAGCAACCGTTGCAGCGGGGCGCAACTTGTTTTAGCCGGCTGCAGCGTCGCCTACCACCGCAATGAAAGCGTCGACGTCGGCGGGATCTGTGTCAAAGGAGGTCACTAGGCGGCAGCATTGTGGGCCGCCATCGATCCAAGGGTAGAAGGCGAAGCCCTGCGCGACCAAGATATCGCGGGTTGCGTTGGGTAGGTTGACGAAAATTTCGTTGGCTTCCACCGGGTATAAAAACGCCGAATCCGAGGCGGGCGACTTTGACGCTAACGCCTTCGCCAGACCTTCGGCCAGACGCTTTGCCATGGCGTTGGCGTGGGCGGCGTTCCGGCGCCACAGGTCATCGGTCAAATACGCGTCCCACTGGGCCGATAAAAAACGCATTTTTGAAAACAAATGGCCCCCCCGTTTGCGCCGATAGCGGAATTCGGCTGCTTTATCTGGGTTGAAAAACAGCACAGCCTCCGCCGCCATCGCACCGTTCTTGGTTGCGCCGAAGGACAAGACGTCAACGCCCGCGCGCCAACTTGCATCCGCTGCGCTGCAGTTCAACGTCGACAATGCATTGGCGAAGCGCGCACCGTCCATATGCAAGGCGAGATTGTGAGCGGTGCATAGGCTTGCAATGTCGCCCAGTTCATCCAACGTGTAGAGCGTTCCCGCCTCGCTGGCCTGGGTCACGCTAACCGCAGCGGGTTGGACATGGTGTTCGACGCCCGTCCAACCTTTCGTCAATTCACGTTCAAGGTCGGCAGCATGGAGTTTGCCCTGTTTGCCTTCAAGGTCAATGAGCTTGGCGCCGCCGGTGAAAAATTCGGGCGCACCGCATTCATCCGCATTCACGTGACTTTCACGATGGCAGTAAATCGAACCATGGGGCGGGCATATGGACGCCAGAGCCAAAGCGTTTGCAGCGGTGCCGGTGGTGACGAAATACACACTCAACTCGGTTTCGAACAAGTCTTGCAAGCGTTGTTGCACCTGTTCGCTGAGGGGGTCCGCACCATAGGGCATCAGGGCCCCGGTCGCGGCCTCGCTCATAGCGGCCATGATTTCGGGAGACGCTCCGGCGACATTGTCGCTGCAAAAATTTTGCGATGTCATTTGGGTGCCTTTAGCCGAATGGTTCCAAGCGCGCGGCCAGTCTTCATGTCGAACAGCATCAACGACTGGCCGCCATCGGGCATTTTAACGCGTAGAACAATGCGGCCAGATTCCGTCGTCATGTCGACCACGTGGCCTGGTTGACCGTTCACCCCGACCGGGAGTTCTGTCTCAACGGTTCCAAACGCGCTATATTGCGCCACATTCGCTTTAACGGGCGCCGGATATTTAACCGACCCCGCGCCGCCAATTTTTGTCACGAGCCCATAGGCGAACAGACCTAAACCAGCAATAATCAGAACGCCCATGAAGATCACAATGGCTTTTAACAATTTCATGTCGTCAATTCCGGACTTTCCTTAATATTATGGACGAATAAACATCGCGCGCCCCTATGATTAAAAATATTCATCACCACACCGCCACTGACGCCGATAACGGCGGTCGCCTGGACCGTGTTCTCGCGAGCAGCATCGACGACGTGTCGCGAAGCCGGATCAAAATCTTGATTGAAGCCGGTTCCGTGACGATCGACGGAGCAACGATAACGGACCCCTCCCACAGGGTCAAACTTGGTCAAACTTTCGCCATGATCATCCCTGATAGTCAACCAGCCTCGATTGAACCTGAGGCGATTGATCTGGATGTGCTGTATGAGGATGAAGACGTGATCGTGATCAATAAACCCGCAGGCATGGTTGTCCATCCAGCACCAGGGTCGCCCAACGGGACCCTGGTCAACGCCTTGTTGGCGCATTGCGGGGCGTCGTTGTCAGGGATTGGCGGGGTTCGGCGCCCAGGCATCGTTCATCGGCTCGACAAAGACACCAGCGGCGTCATGATCGCCGCCAAAAACGATGTGGCGCACCAGTCCTTGGCGACACAATTCGCCGAACGGACGATTGAACGCGCTTACACCGCCGTGATTTGGGGCATTCCCGCCCCGCCCCTTGGCGTGGTCGAAGGTAATATTGGACGCAGTGAACGAAATCGATTGAAAATGGCGGTAGTTCGCGCCCCGAAAGGACGCGTAGCGCGAACCCATTACCGTGTCACTGAGCGGCTAGGGCCACAGGCCAGCATTACGCAATGTCGGTTGGAAACAGGCCGCACACATCAAATTCGAGTGCATATGACACATCTTGGGCACCCCCTGGTCGGCGACCCTGTTTATGGGCGGCAATCCGCCGCGCGGATGAAATCGCTCAACACGGTGGCGCGGACCTTTCTAGACGACTTCAAACGGCAAGCGCTTCACGCGCATTTGATTGGATTTATTCATCCGAGTAAGCAACAAAAAATGCGGTTTAAAAGTGAAATACCCAAGGATATTAAATCTTTAATTAACGTTCTTCGGGTATAAAAGGGATGTGATTCGTTTAACATTTTTTTTATGGGAAACCTTGAAAACTTGAACTTAAGTACTTACCTCAAAGATCGAACACGACAGCGTCAGTGCGACGAAAACGAAGGGATTTAACACGATGAACAATGTTCCAAGTCTCGTCATCAGCCCAGAAGGCAATTTGCAGCGGTATTTGGACAATATCCGCAAATTTCCAATGCTGTCACATGAAGAAGAGTACATGCTTTCAAAACGTTTTAATGAGCATGACGACGTGCATGCGGCCCATAAGATGGTCACGAGCCACCTGCGTCTTGTTGCTAAAATTGCGATGGGATACCGTGGCTACGGCCTGCCGTTGAATGAAATGATTTCGGAAGGAAATGTCGGTCTGATGCAGGCGGTGAAACGGTTTGATCCTGAGCGCGGGTTCCGTCTTGCGACCTACGCGATGTGGTGGATTCGCGCCTCGATCCAGGAATATGTCCTGCATTCCTGGTCATTGGTGAAAATTGGCACGACCGCTGCGCAGAAAAAATTGTTTTTCAATCTGCGGAAGTTGAAAGGAAAACTTCAGGCGTTTGAAGATGGCGATCTTCACCCCGAAACGGTAGCAAAAATTTCCAGTGAACTGAGCGTTCCGGAAAAAGACGTGGTGTCGATGAACCGCCGCATGGCGGGCGCGGATCATTCGCTCAATGCGCCTTTGCGCGCGGATAGTGACGGCGAATGGCAAGATTGGCTGGTCGATGATTCGGAGAGCCAGGAAATTGTCACTGCGGAAGCTGAAGAACTTTCCAAGCGCCGCGCCCTTTTGGAAAATGCAATGGGTGCACTGAACGAACGCGAGCGTCATATCATGACGGAACGTCGTTTGTCGGAAGATCCCTTGACCCTGGAAGCGCTGAGCAAGCAATACAACATCAGTCGGGAGCGGGTTCGGCAAATTGAGGTTCGCGCCTTTGAAAAGCTCCAAAAAGAAGTTCGGAACGCCGCCGTCGAACAAAATCTCGCCTCGGCGTTTTAGAGAAAATCACGACCGGGTGAGCCTCTGTAGACGGTTCACCCGGTCTTAAATACCCCCAACAATCCCATCAGGTGACGCCAGACGTCACGCCACGGCTTCACCTGCGGACTGTTCTTCGTTGTCATCGTCGTCGGTGGCTGTTTCTCCCAATGCGAGCCGACGGACCGATGTCCCCCATTCTCCGACTAGTTTTTTTGACGCTACCTGAACGTTTTCTCTTTAATTTACGCCCCTTATATACCGCGCTACAACCGCCAGAATTTTAAAGTCAATCGATCAGCAACTCTTGTTGATCGGCGTTAAATTGCCGCCTGAACGCGGTGCGGTGTGATTTCCTATGATATGACTTTTACTCTGACAGCGCCATTCCGACGGCATCTGGTCATCCTAGGCGTCCCGCTATTCTGAACCAGGCTCTAACAGCTTGAATGCGCCTTGGGCTGTGGCGATTGGATTGCCGTTGCTGTCTTCGATCCTACCCTCGCAGAAACAGGTCCGTTTGCCACCGCCCGTGGTCTCGGCCTGTAAGCGCAGTGTTCCCGGGCCGGCCGCGCTGACAAAGTTCAGCGACAAACTAAGGGTGATAGCGAAGCGCCGCTGGGTCGGATCAGGGTGGCAGCCGGCGGCGGTCGTCATAATTACATCCATCAAGCCGGCAACGATGGCACCATGCAGCATAACCTTCCGGTTCAAATGCTCGGCTTTAACCATATAGGTGGCTGAGGCAGAGCCAACGCCGCGTTCGATATTTTCAATCTGCAAGATGGGCGACTGAGCGTCGGGTCGGGTTTCAGAAGCCATGTGCACACGACAATAATTCGGGCAGGGTCCGGTTGTTTTTCTTCAACTGGAAATTCCCAGATAACCTTCAGTTCTGAGCCAATTGTAGGCACAGTCCACCACCGACGGAAAAAAAATTGCGCGACGGCAACGACAATTTTTGGGATAAGTGAGACGGCGTTTCATTATATTCCTCCGTAGGAGGGAGCTTAGCGATGATCATTTCGGAAATCCATGCGCCATTGTCGGCTCGCAAAGTCCTTTTGGCCACCTTCGTCGGTTATAGCCAATTCGGATTTACTACCGGTTTTGCAAGGATAGCGGACCAACCCGAAAGACGTCTGATTCCGTCGCTATTTACTCTTAACGGGGATTCTTAACGTTAAAGATCAGCTGCTGCAGGAGCCCGCCTGCTGGAACCAAAGTGCAGATTACCGGTCAATGAATATTCGCATCAGCTCCTCCTTCAATTTTTGCGAGTGCAGCACCGATCCACTGAACCCGAGGATGCATATGGTGGAAATAGGCACGGCTATACGGTGAAGATTGATAACTGCAGACCTTCTCACGCCTCGGCAACATGAGGAGAATGGCGGCCAAGGTCGTTATCAATCTGCATATCGAGTACAGCAGACCACTCGCCAAAGATAAGGTCGGCGCCTATTATGATGGCGCGGGGCGTGTCGATTGCGATTTGATTAGATCCTTTATGGCTATACCTGAAGCGCATTATCTCCTTTGTGGTTTGACGCCGTTTATGGCTAACATTCAGGATGCTTTGGAGGCCCACGACATTCCATCTGAAGGCATCCACACGGAGTCGTTCGGACCGTCGCCATGACCATGAAATTGCCACCGTCGGATTTCCGATGCCAGTCTCTTAACCCCACTCAATAGGACTAACCGTATGTCTCGACCGCCATTGCCCCCTTTCACCGAAGAAACCACCACACAAAAGTGCGGATGGCCGAGGATCGTTAGAATAGCCGAAACCCAGCCAATGTGGCGCTCGCCTATTACAGCGCGCCCTTGCTCTTTAAGCTTCACGCTGTAGCTAACGGTGCCTAGTTCTAGAACATTGGTGACCACCGGCGTGAACTTTACCCCTTCACACTTTGCTGCAAGCGGAATGGAAACCGGCATACCGGGTTTGGGCGGAAAGGCCTCCGGTCTGATCCTACCGATTCATGTGGCGGCACGCATACCGATCGAATGACATCTGTCGTTGACACATTCCCGACTGGCAGAAAACGTTAGAATCAATTACCGTTCTTTGATGTCAATACTACTGCGCCAAATCGCCCGCTATATTGTCCAACAGGCCGCGTCCAACCCCGAGGTAAGGGAGAAAATTCTCAAAGCTGCCCGTGGCGTTGTTGCCGAAACCAAACAGATCGCCAAGAAAGATAATCGCGCTCAAGCCGCTGGCCAGGCATTACGCCGAGCATACGAAAAGCTGCGGAGCAATCGATAGGCACCATGAGATATCGAAGGGTACCACTGCTTTTTTTCGCGCCAGAAGGTGGATTAGGACTGGGGTATGACCGAGCCTGAAAACCACACCTGCCCGCTTTGCGACCGCACGAGCATTGCCCCTTATCATCATGATAAGGCTCGCGACTATCTAAGCTGCCAGACCTGCAATCTAGTGTTCGTGCCGCCCACCCAGCACCTTACGTCGGCGGACGAGAAGGCTTACTACGATCTCCACGACAACCAGGCGGGAGACCCTGCTTACCGGCGCTTTCTCGACCGGCTGTTCACGCCGCTGAACCAACGCCTGGCTCCGAACTCCCTGGGTCTCGACTTCGGTTGCGGAGCAGGCCCGGCGTTGGCGCAAATGTTCGAGGAGGCCGGACACACTGTCGCTCTCTTCGACCCCTACTATGCCCCCGACGAATCCGTCCTGTCCGAACGGTACGATTTCATCACCCTGAGCGAAGTCGTCGAACATTTAGCCGAACCGGGCAAGGAATTGGATGACTTGTGGAACGGCCTCGCTCCGGGCGGCTGGCTCGGTATCATGACCAAACGGATCCGCGACCAAGAGGCATTCAGGACCTGGCACTACATCGCCGATCCCACCCACATCGGTTTCTTCTCCGAAGCCACTTTTCAATGGATGACCAGGCGCTGGTCATCGATGGGAATTCCAGCAATATTGGTCATCGCAGGAAACGATGTGGTATTGATTGAGAAAGGATGGGCGGATGGTGCCAGGCCTTAATTTGTGGCATTTAATGATATCTGGAATAACAGGCATTAGCAAAGAAATCCCAGACGTTCACTTTTTACGACGGTCTAAAATAGCTGGTTTTTTGTAGACAGATTATCCGCTGCGGCCTCAGAGGAGCCTACCCATGCCGACACTCGAACCGACTGAAACGGCTGGCAGTGACCGAAATCGGAACACCGCACACCTGACCATTCGGGAACCCGATGATTGGCATCTGCATCTGCGCGACGACACCATGCTCGCGTTCACGGTCGATTTCACCGCACGTCAGTTTGCGCGAGCCATTGTGATGCCCAACCTGGCGCCTCCGGTGACAACCGTCGCCGCAGCGGCAGCCTATCGCGATCGCATCCTCGAGGCGGTGCCGCAAGGCCGCCGGTTCACGCCGTTAATGACCGCCTATCTAACCGACGAGATCGATGCCAACGAAATAGAGACCGGCTTCAAGAGCGGGATCTTCACCGCCTGCAAGCTTTATCCAGCGGGTGCCACCACCAATTCCTCGGCGGGCGTGTCTGAAGTGAATAAAATTCGGTCCGTGCTCGACCGGATGCAGACAATCGGTATGCCGCTACTGGTTCATGGCGAAGTGGTCTCGCCCGACATCGACATCTTCGACCGTGAGGCCGCATTTCTGGATACTGTTCTGGCACCGATGCTTCGAAATTTTCCCGCGCTAAAAGTGGTACTGGAGCACATCACCACGGCGGACTCCGTGCAGTTCGTCCAAGCCGC
>JAPKDL010000034.1 GCA_028822585.1 Alphaproteobacteria bacterium
CGTGGGGCATGGTGCCGAAGCCTTTCTCCTGGCCAAAGTAATGCGCGGTGGCGTCCGTGGCATTGCCAATGAAGCCGATAGCGCCAGACTTTCGCCGGGCCCGCGCCGACCCCACCGACGCCGCATAAGCCATAAGCTCCGCCATCTCCAACCCGGCGCAATGCCGCGCATCCATCGCCAGGAAGGCGGCATTGGGCAGATCAGCGCACATGATGCTGGCGTTGTAGGCTGCGACGGAGGCCGGTCCGATTTTCTGCAGAAAGAGGGTTTCCAGATCGACCAAATTACAAAACGAACCACTGATGTACAAAAGCGGTTCGCCAGCGCCGACCCATTTGCCTTCTTCGTGACGCAAATCTATATTGAAGGTCACGCCACGGAACCGGGCGACGCCGGTGATCCAATCAAGCGCAATGCGCGGCGCACACACCACAGGGCGGCGCATGAACACCGCGTAGGTGACCGGAACGTCGCCGAACCGTTCAACCGTGCGTTTAGTCCGGTTGAAATACGCGTCCGTCCAATCACTTATCTCATTATCGCTTGTTCCGTCATCAGGGGGCATGACAGGCTCATAATTACTCTACAGCCGCGATCCGTTTTCCACTTTGTGGCCACCGGCCCGACTTCACCGATTCGGCGACCAGGTACGCCAATTCCAGCGCCTGACTGGCGTTCAGTCTTGGGTCACAAACCGTATGATAGCGCTCCGACAAGGATTCGTCGCTGATCGCCTGCGCGCCACCAAGACATTCGGTCACATCCTGGCCAGTCATTTCGAAATGAACCCCGCCAGCATATGTGCCTTCGGCGCGGTGGACGTCGAAAAATTCCTGCACCTCCCGAAGGATACTGTCAAACGGTCGGGTCTTATAGCCTGAATCCGACTTGATGGTGTTGCCGTGCATCGGATCGCAAGACCAGACCACTTTTTTACCTTCGCCTTCGACAGCGCGGATGAGTTTCGGCAGATAAGTTTCAACGTTCCCCACCCCCATGCGGGCGATCAGCGTCATACGGCCTGGTTCATTCGTTGGGTTAAGAATGTCGATCAATTGCAGCAATTCGTCCGGATCAGAGGTCGGTCCGCATTTCACGCCAATCGGATTATGAACGCCCCGCAGAAATTCGACATGGGCACCGTCCAGTTGCCGTGTCCGGTCGCCGATCCACAGCATATGCGCGGAACAATCATACCAGTCGCCGGTCAAGCTGTCTTCGCGCGTCATCGCCTCCTCGTACCAAAGCAACAGGGATTCGTGTGACGTATAGAAATCCGTTTCGCGAAGTTGCGGCACGACATCGCCGGTCAAACCACAGGCTTCCATGAAGCCTAAGGTTTCGCCGATGCGGTTGGACAGTTCT
Organism: Alphaproteobacteria bacterium; assembly: GCA_028822585.1. Taxonomy (GTDB): domain Bacteria; phylum Pseudomonadota; class Alphaproteobacteria; order UBA8366; genus JABJJH01. Next base: position 1,366 of record JAPKDL010000034.1, read on the forward strand.
TCGTATTGGGCGCTTTGCGCGCTTCCGGCCACGAAATCTGAATTCCATTGATGCACCTGGTGCAGGTCGGCGAACCCACCCTGCGCAAAAGCGCGCAGCAGGTTCAATGTCGACGACGCCTGATTATAGGCGCGGACCATACGGTTAGGATCAGGCGTTCGCGCCGCTTCACTGAACCCGATGCCGTTGATTATATCACCCCGGTAAATCGGCAACTCCACCCCATCAATCGTTTCCATCGGCGCGGATCGCGGCTTGGCGAATTGGCCGGCCATGCGGCCTACTTTCACGACCGGGCACGCAGCAGCAAAGGTCAACACCACCGCCATTTGCAACATGACCTTAAAGGTGTCGCGAATATTATTAGCGTTGAATTCCGCAAAACTTTCCGCGCAGTCGCCGCCTTGCAATAAAAACGCCTCGCCCGCAGCAACCTTCGCCAACTGTGCTTTCAAATTCCGCGCCTCACCGGCAAACACCAATGGTGGATAATTCCGCAACTCCGCTTCCGCCGCTTCGAGTTTCGCTTGGTCGGTATAATCCGGGACCTGCAGAATCGGTTTTCCGCGCCAGCTATCCTTGGTCCAATTCGCAGCCATTGGTCTTTTCCTTAAAATACGTATGTAAAAGCTCGCCAATCAATAAGCTAAATATCAAGTACGAATAGTGAGCGAGAGTTCCTATACGCCTGTTAAGCACTTTTTTCCATTGAATTTTACCGAATCACATCGTCAAATTCTGCCTAATTCTTTTTACGCTTCTAGTGTTACTCAAAACGAAGCGCTATAATGCAATGGAGTAGACGATGATCGATGTCGAATTGGAACAGCTTCAATCTCTGTTGGACGAAAGCAAAAAAGCCGTGATGTTTACCGGCGCGGGCATCAGCACGGAATCTGGCATTCCAGATTTTCGCAGCCCCGGCGGTATCTGGACGACCAATCAGCCCATCCAATTCAGCGACTTTATGAACGAGGAGGAAATGCGCCGCGAAACCTGGCGGCGCAAAATCAATACGGATAAAAGCATTCGCGCCGCCGAGCCAAACCGAGGCCACCGCGCGGTGGAAAAACTGGTCCGCATTGGCAAGGTCATAAGTATCATCACGCAGAACATCGACGGGCTGCATCAGGAATCTGGCATTCCCGACGGCCAAATTATCGAACTGCATGGCAATTCCACCTACGCTAAATGTCTGGATTGCGGGTTGCGCCACGAAATCAACGATATCATGGCCGCGTTCCAGATCGATGAAACTCTACCGGTGTGCAGCGGGTGTGGCAGTGAATTTGTGAAACCAGCGACAATATCGTTTGGCCAATCCATGCCGGAAGACGCCATGGACCGCGCGCAGACAGCAACCAACGACTGCGATTTGTTTATTACGCTGGGTTCATCCTTGGTCGTTTATCCTGCCGCCGGATTTCCGGTCATCGCCAAGAACAACGGCGCGCGGTTGGTTATCGTCAATCGTGACCCAACGGAACTGGATCACATCGCTGATTTGGTGCTCAACCGCGAAATCGGCCCGACGCTTGGCGAGGTGGTCGAAGTTAATTAGTTATCCGGGGCCCGATCATCCACGTCACGGCCAGCACTAACAAAGCCAGAAGACCCGACACCAGCGCCAACATCTTTTCGTCCAGCGCGGTGCCCGCTTTATACATGCGGCGAAACGATAATATACACCAACCCGTGCGCCAGGGCGGCGACAGCGAAAATCGCAATGACAACCACGACAGCACGGCGTGGGTGCCCTGCGGTCATCATGAACACCCAATCCCGCCAGGCGCGCCAGCTACGCAATGGACCCTGCCTGCATCAAGACGACACGCCATCCCGGTGGGGTCCACGGCAGAGACGAATTCCAAGAATATCGCTTCCAGGTTAGTGTCACCCACCCCCGCCTGGCTGCGCAACTACGCCAATGTGCCGTCGACGATCAACCGGCCTTCGGCGATGAGGCCAATCCGTTTGGCCATACGTTCCGCGACTTCCAATATATGGGTCGTCATGATAACCGACGCATCGCCCTTCACCTGCGCAACGTAGACATCCTTCACCACTCGCGCCTACACAGCGTCTTGCCCGGTCAACGGTTCGTCCAAAAATCAGCTTTGGATTATGCACCAACGCGGCGGCCAACGCGACTTTCGGACGCACTCTCTTGGAAAAACCCTGTCAGCGTTCATGCGCATAGGAGCCAAGCCGCAGCCTATCGATCAGTTCGCGCGCCCTGCGTTCGGTGGGCGCGGACGGCAATTTCTAGAGCCCAGAGACGGATTCAAGATACTTAAACGACGCGAGTTTTTCATAAATCATTGGCTCGCCCAACACCCAGGCGACCAGGCGTTTTGCCACCAATAGGGTCTTACAAAGCATCGATTCCAAATACCGAGATGGTGCCCTCGTCCAGCCGCAACAATCCGGCAATCATCTTCAACGTCGTGGTTTTGCCCACGCCATTGGGTCCGACCAGCGCTTAAACTCTCCTGGCGCAATCCGCAGTTTCAAGCCATCGACGGCGGGACGATCAAAACGTTTCCCGAGATATTGAAGGGTCATCGCGGCGGAATTTTCTGTCATGCGTATATATTACGCTACTCCGCTATTGCTCCAACACCGTAAATCGACGAAAGTTCGCCAGCACAATAAATCACGGGCAGGAAAAATTATGACTTCGAAACACGCTGAGACTATCGTTCTTCACGCTGGCCACCGTAAAGACGCGTCCACCAACGCGGTCGCCGTGCCAATTTATCAAACCACATCTTTTCAGTTCGACAGCACCGAACACGCGTCCAATTTGTTCGCGTTGAAGGAACTCGGCAACATCTACTCCCGCATCATGAACCCGACCAACGACGTATTGGAACAGCGCTTGACCGCGCTAGAAGGCGGTGCCGCGGCGCTGAGCGTGGGTTCCGGGCAAGCCGCTTCGGCCATGTCCATCCAGAACATCGCCAGCGTCGGCGACAACGTCGTCAGCTCCACCGCTTTGTACGGCGGCACCTGGAATCTGTTCAAAAATACCCTGCCGAACATGGGTATCGAAGTCCGCTTCGTCGACCCCCACGACCCGGAAGCCTTCGCCAATGCGACCGATGACAAAACCCGCGCATATTACGCCGAAACCTTACCGAACCCCAAGCTCGAAGTCTTCCCGATCAAGGAAGTCGCCGAAATCGGTCGCAAAATTGGCGTGCCCCTGATCATGGACAACACCGCCGCGCACGGTCTCTGCCGTCCTTTCGAACATGGCGCTGCGATCATCGCGTCGTCCTGCACAAAGTATATTGGCGGTCACGGTAACTCCATCGGCGGCATCATCATCGACTCCGGCACCTTCGACTGGGAAGCCCATGCAGACCGCTTCCCCGCGTTAAACACCCCCGACCCCAGCTATCACGGTGCGGTCTGGGTGGAGGCCATCAAACCGCTGGGACCCATCGCCTATATCATCAAGGCGCGGGTCACGTTGCTGCGCGATCTGGGTGCTCCGCTGGCCCCACAAAACGCCTTCCTGCTCATCCAAGGGCTGGAAACCCTGCCCTTGCGCATGGAGCGCCATTGCGAAAACGCCAACGCCGTAGCCGCGTATCTGAACGACCATCCGAAAGTGTCCAAGACAATCCACCCCAGCCTGATGAGCGGCGAGCCCCGCCGCCGCGCTGACGCCGTCCTATCCGGCGGCTATGGCGGGTTGTGTGGCTTCGAGCTTAAGAGCGGCCTGGAGGCGGGCAAGACCTTCATCGACAGCCTGGAAATGTTCTACCACCTGGCCAATATCGGCGACGCGCGCAGCCTCGCCATTCACCCGGCCAGCACCACCCATTCCCAATTGACACCGGAAGAACAACTCGCCACCGGGGTCACCGACGGCTATGTCCGTCTGTCGATCGGTCTGGAACACATCGACGACATCATCGCCGATCTCGCCCAGGCGCTCGACAAAGCATAAGGCACTAAAGCGCAAGACGATTAATTACGGGCGCCGGGGAATTTTTTGCCGGCGTCCGTTCTTATTCCAGACCCAAAACCGCGTCTATTTTTTCCGGGTGCAATTCCGCGCCATGCAGCAATTGATCCCCGACCTGCAACACCGGCGAGGTGCGGATGTTGTGGCCGTCAATGAACTCAGCCGCCACTTCATCCATCATCAAATCCTTGGCGATAAATTCAACGGCATGCGCCCGGAGATAACTTTTAAGCTGTTCGCAGGGCGCGCAAAGCGGTGTTGAATATACGGTAATCTCCACGTTTCCAGACACTTACACCTTCCCTTCCTGCTTCAGATTTCGGTACAACTCCTTCCGGGCGAGCCACTCATTGGTTTCTTCTTCGTCCTTCCAGGGCTGTTCCTGGGTGAAGATCTTCGCTTTCCAGTCATCGCCCGCATGCCATTCAAACGGCGATTGCACGGTGGTGCGGGACTCGGTCGCCGATTCCAGCAAATCGAGCGCCCGACCGACGATTTCACGTTGCATCGCTATATTCTCCGGTTCACCACAAGGACTGCCCAACGGGAAGTCCGAGAACAACAAACGCGCCACGCCACAAGTCTCCACAATGTCACGAGCGGCGGCCACCACGACGGTCGGGATGCCATTTTCTTCAAGATATCTTGCGGCCAAACTCACGGTTTGGTGGCAGACAGGTCAGACCGGCGTCAAAAGGGCGACGTCAATCTCGGCGTCCTGACACCGGCGCAGCAATTCCGGCAAATCTACTTCGCGCGTCTTGCGTTGGGAATAAGCGTTGTACAGCCCATAGGCCGTCGGCGCGAAAGATCCGATTCGGCCCTCGGCGGCCAATTCCTTCAACCGCGTCACCGGGAAAAATGCATCCACATCTTCCAAGGTCGTCGCGTGCTTGTCGAAACTGCGGGAGTGACTGTAGAGGTCTTCGATCGGCGTGTTAGTCGGCACCGCATACACGTTGCCAACCTCACCCTTTTCCAATGGCGTGCGCTGATCGTCCCAGGACTTCACCGAAATCTCGCTAGTCGAAATCAACGCCAACCGGCTTTTCGCCAACGGCTTTTTCAGCGGTGCAAACGGTGCGTCGTCATGCGTCGCCCACTGATAGGGCTTTTCATACCCCTGCGCGCGATAATATTCGCGCGTCCTTTCGATATATCGAACGTAACTCAAACCGCTCTCCCTATATTCAAAAATCAATATGTGAGTTTTTACGCCAACAAGCACACCGGAACAAGCAACGCCCAATGCCTTTATATCATTCACATGGCGTCGCATCCTATATCATCGGTTAACACGCCCCGCGATCCCTTGCGCCAAGATGCCGAAAACATACTTCGGAATATAATCTCTTTTGCGGCAATTTTAAGAAAAGAGGGACTCAGTACTCGCGAGGGACAAGCCGGGAATCGTCGCCACCCGTCAACCTCCACTATCACTGGAAATACCGGACGTGAAACGAATCCGAGGAATCCGACGTGATTGCTGCCGAAGACATCGCCTATTTTCATCACAGCGCAATTCAACACTCGTGATGACTTCGAACTTTGAAACGTTTGGTCCGCCTACTTTGTCAACTGTGGGTCAAAAGTTACTACAATCACCCCTGCCCTTAAACTACCGCTATCCTTGGCAACCTCGGCCCTTAAAACTGCCTCATAACCGTACTTGTGGAAATGATGATGCCAATTGAACGAGTAGGACATGTGATCCTGAAAATGCACGACCTGGAATCCGTCGAGACATTTTATCGTGATATTCTGGGCATGAAGATTGAGACCGAACGCGGTTTCGGCGTTTTCTTCCGATTTAACGACTAATACCACAAAATTGCGGGTTTTAAGGTCAACGGGGACGCCGCGTCGCCGGAAAAGAACCAGGTCGGTCTGGCGCATCTCATCCTGGTCACGGATAATTTGGACACGTGCAAGGCGATATACCGGTGGCTAACGCCCCATAATATCCCGATTGATAGAACCAGAGACCACGGCGGCATCAAGCAGTGTGCATTCCCAGGAACCAGATCGAGATTCATTGCGAGGTTCCCGAACTACTCTGGCAAAAAATAACCACCGTCTTTAAAGCCGGCCCGCTTGATCCTGAAGCGAGTTAACATCAATACGCCGCTGCCGAATTACATTCCCTACGCCGCCAAGAGCGGATGTGTAGTGCAAGGCTGATATTTTTTTGATATACGCTTCGAATGCATCTTAGAAACTGGCAACAAAAAGTAATCGACAGCTTCCCGTCGATCATAACTAAATATCACCGATTTATCTTAAAAGCGCCCACCGGCGCTGGTAAAAGTGTTCTGGCGAGCGAGATCGTCGAGCGGTTCTACAATGGTAAGAAAATCATCGTTCTGTGTCACAGGTTGGTTTTGTTAGAGCAGCTCGAAAAGGCGCTGGGCAAAAAACATAATGTTCGAAAGCTCACGGGATCAGACACGGAGCCCGCCTTCAAAAATTACGACATTCTCCTTTCTACTAATTTGCGCGCTAAAGAGACTTTGACCGACGCCATACCGAAGGCGGATCTCATTATCGTGGATGAAGCTCACCGGGTATCGCCGAACGGTACGGCTTATAAACGTATCCTTAGTGAATTCACAAAAAACGGTAAAGCAACGGCGCAATTTATCGGATTAACGGCGTCTCCGGAGCGCCGTACCGGAGATCAGCTGGACCAACTCAATCTGGCGTTTGACGCTATTATCGATTGCGCCAATATTGAGGATCTAATTTCTGAAGGCGTTTTGGTGCAACCGGTCTATCGGTCGCATTTTGTTCACGATCTCAACCTGGATGGCATCGATATTCGTGCGGGCGAATTTCCGGTCGCGACACTGGCACCCGCTATCATTAAATCGTCCATGATCAAATATGCGATATGGAGCTACAACGAAGAGCGTTTAAAACTCACAGAAAAGCCTGTCTCAGCGTGGTTTTGCGCAGATATTAGTGTTGCGAAAGCGACACTTAAAAGTATCCATGAATGCGGTATCGAAGCCGCCATTGTTACTGCCGGGACCCCCATCAAGAAGCGAATGGAACTTCTTGCGCAACATGAGCATGGTGATATTGAGGCTATGGTGTCGGTGGGCGTGCTGGCTGAGGGCTGGGATAATCCGCACTGCAATATCATCGTCCATCTTCGGCCGACCCTGTCGAAGGTCCTTTGGGGGCAGTCAGTGGGCCGTGGGTTACGTTCAGCGCCGGGCAAAGATAAATGCATCGTCATAGACGTGAGCTCTAACTGGAGCACCTTCGGGCCCGTAGAAAAGCTGGAATGGAGTCTATGGAGTCATCGCGGCTCTTATCTACAATACATGAATCGTTTCAATTGGATTGGCCAACAACAAGACGACGTAGATGGCAATGATGTCTATCTACTCTGCAAGAATGAATTACCGAATGGACTGCGGTGCTCACATATTTATAAGAAAAATGTCTACGATCACGACACTTGCCCGGTCTGCGGGACCTATGCCGCAGTCGATATCTTCAAGGAGCAGAAACTTGGCAGTTCACTGAATGAAAACGGGCTGCATCGATTGTTTTTTGAGCGCGTGCCCAAGGTTTATGAAGAGATGAACCTGTCCATTTGGGAGAGTCTTGGTGGGACGGCATGGAAATCCGCAACAGGAAAAGAGCAACTTTTTCTCGCCTTTTGCATGGCCTTTGTGGAAGTTTCGGGTGAACCGACACAAACCGAATCAGAATATTGGGATGCCGCCCTGGCAGCTGAATCCCGCATCCGGGCCTACCTGACGGATAATAATGTCCAGATCAAAAAACAGAACGATTTCGACTTATCGGTCATCGCCGACGGCATGCTGATAGGTAAAGTGGTCCGGACCCTGCAAGCCCATTACGGAATTTCACTCTGCGGCGGCGTATTTCAAACACATGAGCGCGCCGATATCGAACGAAAATACCAGAAAGCGATCAAAATTTCTGAACGTATAGCCATGATAGGCTGTTCCGCTCATGACAGTCTTCCTTATTTCAATTCGGTGGATCATTTAGCAAGGCACAGAAAAGAAACATGATTTGAGCAAAAGCCCACAATTTTGATCTAATTGTCTGGCCTAACTTTACCTTATCTTTGTAAAAAATATCTAACCTTAACGCCAAGCATACACGCAGACGGGACCCCCTCGCTCGCAAATCCTCTATCCCGTAAAGTCGCACTGCGTTGTCGTAGACAGCCTTGCGTTTGTCGCTGTTAGAGAGCCCTTAAAAGGTGTTATCGATGACCGACTGGCTATAGGGAAAAGTGCCTTCGTCGTGCGGGTAGTCGCTGCCTCATAACAGTCAGCCGGCGCCACATGCGGATCACAGCCCATGATGACCGGTTAAAACTCCTTCGCGGTGTCGACCACGCCGTAAGGCAAACGACCGTCGGAATATTCGCCGTGTCCAGTTATGCCTTAATCGATACGAACGGCGATGAACTGCCCGGGGAGCCAGCTCGCATCCACGACAAAGGTCTCGATTCCAGGGATCTCCATGTCCCTGCCCTACCCGGAAAAATTTTAGCAGGCCTACTCTGCCACTTGTTTGTTCGCTTGGTCGGGAACCTTCTCGCGCATGGTGACAAATTCTTCCGCCGCAGTCGGGTGGATGCCGATGGTCGCGTCGAATTGCGCTTTGGTCGCCCCGCATTTCAGGGCGATGCCGATCCCCTGAGTGGTTTCCCCCGCGTCAGGGCCCACCATATGAAAACCGACGACCCGGTCGCTTTTCTGGTCCACGATCAGCTTCATGAAGGTTTTCTCGTCGCGCCCGGTCAAAGTGTGCTTCATCGGCGTGAACGATGACGCGTAAATATCCACCGCGCTATAGGTCTCGCGTGCCTGGGCTTCGGTCAGGCCAACGGTGCCAATATTGGGTTGGCTGAACACAGCGGTGGGGATATCGGCGTAGTCCAGAATTCGGTCTTCACCACGAAACAGATTGCCCGCCAGCACCATGCCCTCGGCAATGGCCACTGGCGTCAACGCGACGCGGTCAATGACGTCGCCAATAGCGTAGATCGAGTCCACCGATGTCTTGAAACCGCCATCAACTTTCACCGCGCCATTCGCCGCCAACTCGACGCCCGCCTCTTCCAAACCAATGCCCCGACTATTGGGCGCACGCCCGGTGGCGTACAGGATCAGATCGGTTTCCAGTTCCTCGCCATTTTCCAACTTCACCAGAAACACATCGCCCTTCTTTTCGATCCGCGCGATGTTGACGTTGAACCGCAAATCGACGCCTTTCTTGCGCATTTCAACGGCCAGAAAATTTCGAACATCGTCGTCGAACCCACGCAGAAAATGCGGGCCGCGATACAATTGCGTGACCTCAACCCCCAGGCCTTCAAAAATGCCCGCGAATTCCACCGCGATGTAGCCGCCGCCCACGATTATCGCGCGCTTCGGCAGCGTTTCCAGGTAGAACACTTCGTTCGACGTGATCGCATGTTCCTTGCCGGGGATATCCGGTACGGTGGGCCAGCCGCCAGTCGCGACCAAAATTTTATCCGCCGTGACGGTCTTGCCATTCACGGACACCGTATGCGGGTCGACAACCGTTGCGCGCCCGTTGAACAACGCCACGCCAGCGTTGCTCAACATGCGTTCGTAAATGCCATTGAGGCGGCTGATTTCCTTGTCCTTGTTGGCGACCAATGTCGGCCAATCGAAGGAAGCCTCGCCAACCGTCCAGCCATACCCCGCCGCGTCCTGGAAATCTTCGCTGTAATGGGAGGCGTAGACGAACAATTTTTTCGGCACGCAACCGACATTGACGCAAGTGCCGCCCAGATAACGATCTTCCGCCACAGCGACCTTGGCACCGTAGGATGCGGAAATCCGGCTGGCGCGAACACCGCCAGACCCAGCGCCAATGGTGAACAAATCATAATCATACTCACTCATCGTACTTCTCCTGAATTCCAACAGATTACTGCTCCACGGTGATACATAGCCCCATGGCGCGCCTCTTTAAAGGCTCGCAAACTATGAAGAGGCAATGTCACCATGACGGTAGTTCCGACGCCGTATTTCACTGTCGATGGTCAGGTCGCCGTCATTCATCTCCACCAAGGACTTCACAATCGACAGGCAAGACCGGTGCCTTCCTGAGATTTATGCGGGTCAACCTCGGCGCACATGAAGGGGTCGGTGAAAGTCAGTAATTTATCCTTGGAAATGCCGGGGCCGTTTTGCGATTAACCCCACACAATGCCGCAGCCGTTCGCGCCGTCGTGCCGGCAACAAAATGCTCGACAAGGCGGGCCTGCTTATACCTGCTAAGCTGAATTTTTCTCACACCATCCATTGTAAAACCTAATCAGCATTATCCGGAACAGCCCCTTTTATTAAAATAATATTGCAGCCTCATCCCTAGCATGACCGGCTTCATTCATTGACAAACTGCCGCCGCTCACCACTTGGTTACCTCCATGACTGACAGTACTAATAGACCCTCGCCCCCCGCTGTTCGCGCCATCCATCTCTGCATTAACTGGCGTGCGGGTAATACCCTACCGTCTTGCGGGGAAAAAGGATCGAAGGAACTGGCGGATGCACTGGAAGTGGGCCTTAAAGCGCGGGACCTGCCCTACACCTTTCGCCGGATGCATTGCATGGGCAAATGCCATATTGGCCCGACCATGAAAATTTCCCATGGTGGCCCGTTCATCATGGGCGCGCAGGACTTCGACGTCCCCCAAATTCTCGACTGGTTGGCGGCCGCTGATTTCGACGCGCTTGCCGCAGCCTTTCCTTTGCCCGCCCAAGACATGAACATCGAGACATAAATATCCAATATTGAGCCCGCGTGTCTCTGTGTTAGAGTTACATCTTCAAATATAGGGACAGGCGTCATGGAATTTTTGGTTGTACTCAAACGCGACTGCGAAACCTGCCAACTTGTCGAGCCTGTCCTCGCCGGACTGCGCGACGAATTTCCCCTGACGCTTTACTCCCAAGATGACCCCACCTTTCCCGAAGGACTCGGCGGCGCGTTGGATGACACGTCCCTAGAAAAATCATGGCGGTTAGGCGTCGACACCGTGCCGACATTGGTGCGGATAGAAAATGGCCAGGAAATTTCGCGGACAGAAGGGTGGGACTGCGCTGAATGGGTTCGGGTTACAGGGATAAAAACACTCGGCGAAGGTTTGCCGCCATTTCAACCCGGATGCGGGTCAATATCCGTCGAGCCTGGAATGCCGGAACGCCTCGCGTTGAAATTTGGCGCGTTAACCCTAGTGTCCCGCGTGATTGAAGTCGACGAGATGGACGACCCCGCGGAAATTGCTTACGATCAGGGCTGGACGGACGGTCTTCCCATAATCCCGCCAACCGATTTACGTATTGCCCGCATGTTAACGGGCACGACGCGCGACCCCGGCGAAATTCTCGGTGCCATTCCCCCAAACCTGATCGACTGCACCATTGAAAAAGCCGCCGTCAACGCGGTCATGGCAGGGTGTCGGCCGGAATATTTCCCGGTTGTGCTGGCGACGGTTGAGGCCGCCCTAAAGCCGGAATTCTCCATGCACGGGTTGTTGGCGACGCTGTGGTTTTCCGGCCCAGTTGTCATCGTCAATGGTCCGATCACCAAACGGATCGGCATGAATTGGGGTGGCAATGTACTGGGCCAGGGCAACCGGGCGAACGCCACAATCGGGCGTGCCCTTCAATTGATCATCCGTAATGTCGGCGGGGGACGTCCCCGAGAAATTGACCGGTCAGTCTTCGGCAACCCCGGAAAATACACATTTTGCTTCCCCGAAGATGAAACCGATGCGGATTGGACGCCCTTGAACGTCGCACGCGGCCACGCGCCGGGAACTTCGACCGTTACCTTGTTCCACGGCGATGGCGTCCAGGGTCTCGCCGACCAGAAATCCCGCGACGCCGAAAGTCTGGCCCGGTCATTGGCCATGGGGTTATGCGCCGTGTGTCATCCAAAACTGGCGCAATGGTCGAACGCTATCCTGGTCTTGTCGCCGGATCATTATAATATTTTTAAAAACCACGGCTGGGGGCGTGCGAAAATTGAAGCCGCGCTCTGGGAAGCATTAAAACGGCCAGGTCGAGACCTGATCACCGACGCGCAGGGTATCGGCGTCGGCATTGATCCATCACGCGCCAACGAAATGGTCGATAAATTTCATCCCGGTGGATTATTGGTGGTGCGTGCAGGCGGCCCCGGCGGCCTGTTCTCCGCCGTTATTGGCGGCTGGACGGCGCATCGCAAACACGAAGAAGTTCAAATTGTATCAAAGGAGATAGGCACATGAGCGGATACACCATGCGTGACCCAACGGCGGAGACCACCGCCGTTCGACGGAATCGCATACCTCCCAAAGCGGTTTTGGCGAACGCCACGATTGGCTTGCTGAGCATTTCCAAGGAACGAAGCGAGGAATTTCTCGATACCGTGGAAGCGCAATTGACCAAACGCGGCCTCAAAATTTTGCGCTACGCCAAGCCGACGCACACCAAACCAGCACCGGAAAGCGTCATCCAGGATATCGTCGAACACTGCGACGTAATCGTCGAAGGGCTGGCCGATTGAGGTTCCTGTACGTCGTGCAGTTTGCATGACATTCAGACCTTAGACCGGCGTGGCGTCCCCGGTTGCGCCGTCGCGACCGAAGCATTTCACGAAGCCGCCGAAGCCCAAGGCAAGGCGTTGGGGTTCAATCCAGGCATGGCCTGGGTGTCCCACCCTATTCAAAACCGTACGCCGAATGAATTGGCTGATCTCGCCGAACAGGCAATTGACAAGATTTTGGCGCTGATAACTCCGACCGAAGGAAACTGACATAACGGACGCAACCGCCAAAACTGAGGAAATTGTCAAATTCGAAGGCGTGTTTGACGACCCCGTCGCCCAAGCGAAGAAGGTTCAAACCTTTCGCTACAAACGTCCCGGCGGTGACGCGCCAAAAGCGATCATGAAACTGGCGCAAACTGATCTGGTCAAAGGCGCGATAAAGATTGTCGGTCCCGGCGGACGCAACAATCTGCATTCCCATGCAGGCTCCGACACGTTCTGGGTGGTCTTGAAAGGCCGCGTCCGGTTTTATAGCGGGATTGACGGCGTCATCAGCGGATCCCGCCCTTTCGAGGGAATCGTCACCCCGCGCAACACCCCGTATTGATTTGAAAGTGCCGACCCGAACGAGAACTTGGAGCTGCTTCAGGTTGCCGGGTTCGAAAAAGGCGTGAAAGACATTCGCACCAATCACGAACCCCCGAGTAATTTAAAGCGCAAAAAATGGAACGCTTTAACGGCAGGACGAACTAAGGGCCCTACAATTCAGGCGACCGGATCACCAGCATCTTTTCGATCTGCATATCGTGGATCGTATGGTGTATACCGCCAATATTGTAACCGGATTGCCGCAATCCCGCGAACGGCATCCAATCAACGCGGAACGCGGTGTGATCGTTCACCATCACCGCGCTAGCGTCAAGGCGCCGGAAGCACCGCATGGCGGTATCCATATCCTTCGTACACACCGCCGCCTGGAATATGTATGGCAATGAATTCGCCCGACCGATGGCCTCATCGATATCGCTATAGGGATAAACACAGACAGCGGGACCGAAAATCTCCCGCTGGCTGACCAATGCGTCCGTAGGCGGATTGTACAACACTGTTGCTTCGTGACAGCTATCTGAAACTCTATGACCGCCAGCAACGATTTCTGCGCCGCTATCGACGGCCGCCTTGATCCATTCCGCAACCCGGTCGCATTCCTTGGTGCGAATGAGCGGACCAATTTCCGTCGAGGCCAAGGTCGGGTCTCCTATCGGCATTTTGGAGCCCAACTCACCAATTTGCGCCGCCACCTCACGGGCGATGGAGTCATGTGCGAACACACGTTGCACTGATACGCACACTTGCCCCGCGTGATAAAATCCGCCCTTCGCCAGCAACGGCATGGTCACATCCAAATCAGCGTCGGGCGCGACAATTACTGGCGCCGCGCCGCCATGTTCCAAGGCGCAACGCGTGCCCGGTGCCAGTTTCGACCGCAGCATCCACCCGACACCCGGCGAACCAATAAAGCTAAAAAATCCAACACGGGAATCAGTCACGAGTTTCTCGGAAACCTCCCGCCCATCCGTCACGACGACCTGGCACCACTCCTCCGGCAGACCCGCTTCATGCAACATTTGAACGAATCGAATGCAGGACAACGGCGTCACTTCCGCCGGTTTAACGATACAAGGGCAGCCCACCGCAATCGCAGGCGCGACCTGGTGGACAATTAAATTGAGCGGATGATTGAAGGCACTGACCGCGACGACAACGCCAATCGGTTCATGGGTCGTAACAGCGATTCGATTCATCGACGACGCGTTTAGCCCCATGGGGATTTCCGACCCGTGCTGGGTCCGTAGGGTTTCAATGCAAAGCTTTACGCCGTCAATGGCACGCGCGACTTCGACTTGGCTATCCGGCAAGGGCTTACCGCCTTCCCGCGCCGCCTCCACAGCCAATTTATCAAAACTCTCCAACATCAATGCGGCGGTTTTTTCCAAGATATCTATGCGTTTTTCAACGCTGAGCCAACCATCCCGGTCCTTGAACAATCTCGACGCTGTATCCAACGCCTTATCCACAGCCGCGCCATTCGCCAAAGGGACCGCCGCAATTTCAGCGCCGTCATAGGGTGCCCAGACCATCTTTTCACCGCTCGACACAGCACCAGGAACCATGAATGGAAAACTGTCAGCCATCGTCTACCCCTCCCCTAAATTATGTATTTTTCTTTGACAGGCGAATACTTTAACGCGGTCAGCCCTGAAACGGTAGAGGCTTATCATGCTATTTTTGAACCATTTCTTAACGCTGCCGGTTGTGCGCGCCGGTCTATTTGGCATAATAGCGCACACATTCATCGAAAGAGGGAGGGCACGACGTGAGTGAAGGTCGACTACCGTTATCCCGTTACAATGTCATCGACGTCACCGCTGCGCGCGCTGGACCAACGGCCGTGCGACAACTGGCGGATTGGGGCGCAAACGTCATCAAGGTCGAGGCACCCGCGTCCATTGACCAGAACCGCGCTAGCTTGACCGGGTCGCGACACGGGTTTGATTTTCAAAACTTGCATCGCAATAAACGCGCCCTCACCCTCAATCTGAAGACCGAGGAAGGCAAGGCGGTGTTTTTCGACCTGGTGAAGGACGCCGACGTCATCGTCGAAAATTTCCGCTCGGAAGTGAAATTCCGTTTGGGCATCGATTACGAATCCGTGCGCAAGGTTAACCCGCGCTTGGTCTATGGCAGCATTTCCGGCTTTGGACAGACGGGCCCTTATGGCAAACGCCCCGGCGTTGACCAGATCGCTCAGGGTTTGGGCGGGTTGATGTCGATCACCGGATTACCAGGCCAAGGCCCAGTGCGGGTCGGCATTCCGATTTGTGACCTGACGTCTGGCATTTTCCTCGCACAGGGTATTTTGATGGCCCTGCTAGACCGGGAAACCACAGGCGAAGGTCAATGGGTGCATACTTCATTGTTGGAATCGATTATTCAAATGCTCGACTTCCAGGGCTCGCGCTGGCTCATCGAAGGCGAAGTCGCCGGGCAGGCGGGCAACAATCACCCAACCGGCACGCCGACAGGCGTATTTCCGACATCGGATGGGCACATCAACATCGCCGCCGCCGGAACGAATTTGTTCGACCGCATGAATGAAGCCATGGGCGCTGACGACCTTGCCGCCGATGAACGTTTCCGCACTGGCGACGACCGCACCAAACACCGTGAGGAATTAAACAAACGGATCAGCGACTATTCCCGCACCAAAACCAGCGATGAATGGATCGACATCCTAAACGAAGCCGGCGTGCCGTGCGGACCAATATATTCGATCGACCAGGTGTTCCAGAACGAACAGGTTGAACATCTTGGTATTGCCAAATCAGTCATTCACGCCAAGCTGAAAGAATTGAAAATCGTCGGACAAGCCGTGAACCTGACCGAAACGCCACAGCCGGACACGTACCGTATGGCGACGCCGGATATAGGGGAACATACAGACGATATTCTCAAAGAACTGGGATACGACGATGCGAAAATTGCGGCTTTGCACGCAAACGCCATCATTTAACGCACCCAATATTGTTAGGGAGTTCGAAACGTGAGCGAACCAAGATTACCATTATCGAAATACACGGTCCTCGATTTGACTGCGCACCGCGCCGGGCCTACCGCCGTGCGTCAATTGGCCGATTGGGGTGCCAATGTCATAAAGATTGAAGCGCCGGCATCGATCAGCAACGACAAGGGTAGCCTGATTGGGTCGCGCAACGGGTTCGACTTTCAAAATTTGCACCGCAACAAACGCAGCCTTACCCTCAATTTAAAGACTGAAGAAGGCAAGGCGGTCTTTTTCGATCTGGCGAAGAAGGCTGACATCATTGTCGAGAATTTCCGTTCGGCGGTAAAATTCAGGCTTGGCATCGATTATGACGAAGTCAAAAAAGTAAACCCGCGCATCATCTATGGCAGCATCGCCGGGTTCGGCCAAACCGGCCCCTATGGCAAACGCCCCGGTGTCGACCAGATCGCCCAGGGCATGGGCGGGTTGATGTCGATTACGGGATTACCCGGCGAAGGCCCGGTGCGGGTCGGCATTCCGATCTGCGACCTCACCGCAGGCATCTTCCTGGCCCAAGGCATCATGGTAGCGTTGATCGACCGGGAGGCCACGGGCAAAGGCCAGTGGGTTCACACCTCGTTGTTGGAATCGATTATTCAGATGCTCGACTTTCAGGGCGCCCGCTGGCTCATCAAAGGCGAAGTCGCCGGACAGGCAGGTAACAATCACCCGACCGGCACGCCGACCGGCGTGTTCCCGACGTCGGATGGGCATATAAACATCGCCGCCGCTGGAACCAATTTGTTTGATCGCATGAACACGGCCATAGGCGCAGATGACTTGGCGGCGGATGAACGCTTCCGCAGCGGTGAAGGCCGCACCGAGAACCGCGAGGAATTGAACGTGTTGATTGCCGGGTACACCAAAGGCAAGACCAGTGACGAATGGATCGAAATCCTGAACGATGCAGGTGTTCCCTGTGGACCGATTTACAACATCGATCAGGTCTTCGCTAATGAGCAGGTCCAACACCTTGGCATCGCCAAAACAGTAAACCATAAGTCCCTTGGAACCATGAATGTGGTGGGTCAGGCGTTGAACATGACCGGAACGCCGCAACCCGACACATTGCGTATGGCGACGCCCGAATTAGGCGAACATACCGATGACGTGTTGGCGGAATTAGGGTACGACACTGACAAGATCGCCGCTCTTCATAACGGCGACATTGTCTAACATCTTAAAAAGAAATAACCGGAGTCTACTATGAAATTGAATACGGAAAAAATGATCGCCGAAAAGTCTGATGGCATCGGTTGGATCACCTTCAACAACCCGGCGCGGCGCAACGCCATGTCGCTGGAAATGTGGGAAGGGATAGACGTCATCCTCGAGGATTTTGAAAAAGACGACTCCGTCCACGTTGTCGTCATGAAAGGTGCCGGCGGCAAGGCGTTCGTGTCGGGCGCCGACATTTCCGAATTCAAGGAAAAGCGTAACAACGCGGAAGCTGCCGCCTATTACGCATCAGTTTCAGAGGGCGCGCGAGCGCGGCTGGCTCATTTGGCAAAACCGCTTATCGCCATGATTGACGGCTTCTGCCTGGGCGGCGGGTTGGCCGTCGCGCTGGCTGCCGATATGCGTTTTGCGTCAGAACAGTCACAATTTGGCGTTCCTGCCGCACGACTCGGCATTGCGTATGGCTTTGACGGCCTGCGCCGTCTCGTCAGCTTGGTTGGCCCCGCAATGGCGAACGAAATCATGTTCACCGCAACCCGGATCAACGCCGAAGAAGCCGCCCGCATCGGGTTGATCAACCGCGTCATCCCCTCAGCCGACCTTGAATCAACCGTACGTAAAATGGCGATGACCATCGCCAACAACGCGCCTTTGTCTGTCAACGCATCGAAGGTCACGATCAAGGAAGTGCTCAAAGACGCCGGTGAGCGCGACATGAAAAATCTCGCGCAGATCGGAAAAACATGCTTCGACAGCGCAGATTACGCCGAAGGGCGCCAATCTTTCATGGAAAAACGCGAGCCGGTCTTCGTAGGTCGCTAAGGTTTTCTTCGACAGTTAATCCAGCGACCTTGGATAAACCCACGCGACAAGCGACGCCGCGCCCCACGCGGCGTCGCACCATTGCCCATCAATGCGAAACACCACCAATGCTGACGTTGGCAAGTAATGTGTTTTGGATATTGGTGGGATCGCGGGTTTGGCGACGTCAAACACGAATTGTTCAAGCCCATAATTATGGCTCACGATCAGGGCGCGTTTGGATTTATTCGGCAGGTGGCGGAGCACATCCAAAATCACACCTTTGTCCGGATGATACAGGCGTGGCTCGTAAACAATATCCCGCTTTTTCAATCCCATGGTCCGCCAAGCACGCTTGGCGGTGCCCGCGGCGCGTTTTGCAGGCGAACTGACGCATAAATCGGGAACGCGTTCCTGCGCGATAAGCCATTCGCCAATTTGACGAGCGTTCCGCTTGCCACGTGACTTTAAAGGGCGTTCAAAATCCGGAACACCGGTGGGCCAGGCCGATTTTCCATGCCGCAGGATTAACAGTTCACGCGTCACGCGCGTCTGCGTTGTCGTGTAGCGCGCTGCCACGTCCCGACAAGCTTGGGTTTGTCATGAAATAGGTGTGTGCGCTAAACGCGTCCTTATCGTCAGTCGCTTTTTGATAGCTCCCGTCGGGCCGCATGATCCAGGACTGCGCTTCGTCCTTAAAATACGTCATCATGATTTCTTTAAGGATTTGCTCGTGAACCGTTTGGTTTTCAATCGGCACAAAACTTTCCACCCGCCGGTCCAAATTTCGCGGCATCCAATCTGCGGAGGAAATAAAGACTTTTGCCATTGGCGACGGCAACGAATTGCCAGCGCCAAAGCAGACAATCCGGCCATGTTCCAAAAATCGTCCGACAATCGATTTTACGGAAATATTTTCCGACAATCCCGGAACACCCGGCTTCAAACAACAGATGCCACGCACAACCAATCGACAGCAAACGCCCGCCTGCGACGCACGGTACAACGCGTCAATGACGTCACCATCCACCAAAGAATTCAGCTTGATCCATATCGTTCCAGGTCGCCCGGCTTCAACGTGGCGAATTTCATCCTCAATCAACACCAACAACGTGGCCCGGAGGTTCACCGGTGAATACGCAACTTTTTCCATGCTTTCCGGCACAGCGGTCCCCGTCGTGTAATGAAACAGGCGCGCGGCGTCGTGACACAATTTGTCATCACAAGTGAAAAAGGAAAGATCAGTATAAACACGCGCAGTAATCGGATGGTAGTTGCCAGTGCCAAAGTGACAATAGGATTGTAAATCGCCCCCTTCGTCCCGCATGACCATTGACAACTTCATATGGGTTTTCAAATGTACAAACCCATACACAACATGAACGCCAACGCGCTCCAAGTTCCGGGCCCAACGAATATTACGTTCCTCATCGAACCGTGCGTTGAGTTCAACCAGCGCCGTGACCGATTTTCCCGCTTCGGCCGCTTCCATCAACGCTTCCAGGATCGGCGAATCCTCGCTGGTTCGATACAGTGTCTGCTTGATGGCAACGACGTTGGGGTCCCGGGCGGCCTGGCGCAAAAATTGAACCACCACATCGAAGCTTTCAAAAGGATGGTGGACGAGCATATCCTTGGCCCGGATAGCTTCAAAATGGTCGCCGCCAAAATCGGCAATACGTTCGGGCATCCTCGCCACATAAGGTTCGAATGACATCTCCGGACGATCATCAGGGATAAGCTGGCTGGTTTCGGCAAGCCCCATCAGCCCACCCAATTTAAAAACATTCCCTCGGGAAACGCCCATTTGTTCGGTTATAAACGCCTGCAAATCACGCGACATATCTTTGTTAATGGTCAACCGAATGACCGATCCACGGCGGCGACGTTTAAGCGCGCTTTCATAAAGCCGCACCAAATCCTCAGCCTCTTCCTCGACCTCGATATCACTGTCCCGCAACACCCGGCACTGCCCTATTTCCAAAAGTTCAAACCCCGGAAACAGGCGTTCCGCAAACATTTCCACAATAGTTTCCATCGTGATGAAGCGAGCATCAGGGCCAGGAATGCGGGTGAAGCGCTGTATCATTTGCGGCAATGGCACCAAGGCGTTTAACGCTTTTTTCTCATCCTTGCGCTTCAACGCGAGCACCATAGCGAATCCCAAATTGGGGATAAACGGAAACGGATGCGCCGGATCAATGGCAATCGGCGTTAAAACCGGAAACAGCTTTTCCCGGAAATGCGCATCAACCCAGTCGCGCTCCGTCGGGTTCAATTCGCCCGGCCGGGTCACGACGGTAATGCCATTCTCACTCAGTTCATCTCTCAAGCGCGACCAGGTTACCTGCTGATCCTGCATGATGGTCGCGCAGCGTGCATTGATGAGTTCCAGTTGTCGCCGGGGCGACAACCCTTCCTGACTCCGAATTTCCACGCCCGCGTCAATTTGACCTCTGAGCCCCGCAACACGCACCATAAAAAATTCATTCAGGTTGCTCGCAGAAATAGACAGAAAACGGAGCCGTTCCAAAAGTGGGTTGTTCAGATTTTCCGCTTCATTCAACACCCGCTCGTTAAACGCCAGCCAGGACAGTTCACGGTTAATAAAGCGACCCGTCGACTGCATATCAATCGGCTGTACAGGCGCACCGTCACTCTCGAAGTCCAGAATTTTGGCTTCGGTGGAACTGGTCGACGCAGCGTTCGATGTCCCTTTCATGTGATCTCCTTATTTTCGTACAAAAGAGTACACGCGAATCGTCTACAATCCAACCGCCACTTCAAAAACGCCCCGAGACCTTGCGTCCCCTTGGATATGCGCGAATAATCCCCTCAATGAATTTTACATATCCAGGGAAACGATAATGGCGAAGAACACCTTTATACGAAACATTCCCGAAACTAGGGAAACTGCGGGACGAAGTTCTCTTTGGCGATGCTTGGGAACAGACGAACCTGTCCAAGCGCGACCGCAGCCTGATCACCATCTCGGTTTTAACGGCGATGTACGGAACCGACGAACTTCGCGGACATTTGCGCCGGGCGCTGGACAATGGCGTCACCAAAGAAGAAATTGGCGGCATGATCACTCATCTGGCATTTTATGCGGGCTGGCCTACGGCAATAAATGCAGGTCGCGTCGCCCGGGAAGTCTTCGACGAAGATTGATCGACACCAAACCTATTAGACACAACAAATTTGCGAGTGCGCTATGAGTGTGACGGAAGCGGTTAATATTGATGATTTGCGGAAACTGGCCAAACGCCGACTTCCAAAAATCGCCTTTGACTTCATCGAAGGCGGGGTCGAAGACGAAGACGGGTTGCAGCGGAACGAAAATATTTACCGGCAACACCGTATCGTTCCAAAATACATGATCGACAACTTGGAGCCGAATCAAAAAACCACCTTGTTTGGCCGTGAATACGATAGTCCTTTCGGCATCGCGCCAACCGGCGCCGCCGCCCTCTTCCGTCCCGGTGCCGACATGATGCTGGCGGAAGCCGCGAAGGCGGCGAATATTCCCTTCATCATGTCTGGCGCCGCCACGGATTCGATTGAAAACCTGGCCAAAACCGCCCCCGAGCATGGCTGGTATCAACTCTATACCGCCACCGACAAATCAATTTCCGAAGACCAAATTCGCCGCGCCGCGGACGCGGGGTTATCAACCCTGGTGGTGACGGTAGACGTGCCGACCCGGCCACGACGCGAACGCAATATTCGCAATGGCTTCACCCGACCGTTGAAAATGACCCTGAAGACGAAGCTGGAAGCGTTGAAGCATCCAGGTTGGATGGTGGACTATCTGAAATACGGCAAACCGGTTCTTGCCAATTGGGTCAAATATGCGCCGGACGGTGCCAACGCCGACGAGGTCGCCTCCTTCGTCACCACGCAAACCGGGGCGTCGCTGACTTGGGACGATATCGAAAAATTCCGCAAACTGTGGCCGCGCAACTTTGTCCTCAAAGGCGTGATGCACCCTGACGACGCCTTCCGGGCAGCGGAACTCGGCGTTGACGGGTTAATGGTGTCCAACCACGGGGCTCGGCAACTTGACCGCGCACCCGCGCCGCTGGAAGTCTTCCCCGCTATCAAAGCCGCCGTCGGCGACCGTATGACCTTGATGATGGATGGCGGGTTTCGGCGCGGCGCGGATATTCTCGTCGCGTTGTGTCTGGGTGTTGAATTCATCTTCATGGGCCGCCCAACCCTTTATGGCGCAGCCGCGGGCGGCCGCGCCGGCGCCAGTCATGCGGCGCAAATTTTCTCCAACGAGATTAAAATCAACATGCGACAGATGGGCGTCCAGACCCTAAATGAACTAGGCTCCGAATTCCTGCTGTGGGATGATTTGGATGATTTGCAGCGCAATAAACGTTAGTGGTCTGATCGAAACGCTTGTATCCCAGGCATTTCGTGAATCAGCCCACTAACCTATTGATCAGTTGCGCTGCTAAACCTTATCCAACACGCATTGTTTGAAGTAATCAACCGACCGCGCCGCTTCGTCAAAGCTTATGTCGCCAAACGCAAACCGGGAGATGAAGTAGTTAATTCCGCTGTCGTCGACGCAAGCCTGTACCTGCGCTGCAACGTCACCCGGCGTTGCCACAATGGCTTTGCCCTCCGCCAAAAATTCATCGAAGTCGTGCGGCAGCACGATGGTGCCTTGTATGCCCGCGCGATCCCATAAAAATTCGAAATGTGACCGCCACGGTTCATAGGCGCGGCGCGCAATGGCGTAGGCTTCATCTCGTGTGTCGGCGATGACGATGTGCCGCGTCAACCCTAGCAATGGCAAAGCGTGTGCGGCGCCGCCATTCGACGCCCATTCTTGCCGATAACGATCCGTGACGCCGCGCATCCGCGATACAGTCACGTTGGAGATAACGTTAATACCGTTTTG
This sequence comes from Alphaproteobacteria bacterium, assembly GCA_028822585.1. Classification (GTDB taxonomy): domain Bacteria; phylum Pseudomonadota; class Alphaproteobacteria; order UBA8366; genus JABJJH01. The sequence continues at coordinate 24,427 of JAPKDL010000034.1, forward strand.
CGCAGGCCATGGGGTCGCGTCCGGCTGTCCAAGGCCGACCCAAATCGGCGGATGCGGGCGCTGCACCGGCTCCAGCATCATGGGCATATCCTTGACGGAAACGGTCTCGCCTTCAAAATTAAGCTCACCGCCTTTAAAGCCTTTAAGGATCAACGCCATATATTCCTGGTAGATTCCCCGGCTCTCCGCGCCGTCAATTTCAAAGAAACCGCCTTCAACCGGGGAAATGCCGCGTCCGACGCCAACGTCCAATCGCCCACCGCTGATCTGGTCCAGCATGCAGATTTCCTCCAGCAAACGAACCGGCTTATAAAGTGGCAAACAGAATACCATGGCGCCAAGACGCAAATTTTTCGAACGCTGCGACGCGGCGGCTAAAAAGACGGCGGGCGATGGCGACGCGCCCAGCTTTGTCCCGTGATGTTCGGCTTGATGGTAACCGTAAAACCCTGCGGCGTCGTATTTTTCAATCAATGTGAGACGCATCTCGTAAAGATCACCGAGACTTCCCGGCCCAAAATCCAGATGGTCAAATACACCGTACTTCATAATTTTCCCCTCTAATCGTCTCAGTAGAAAGGAATAATTCTATAAATCCAAGATCCGAATGTCATGAATAAAATTTGTATGGGACTATTGGGTCGTCAGCAAATGGTATGCTAACCTTTAACACCGCTTGCGCCTAAATTGGGTGCAGCCCTCATAATTTTCACTCAGAAAAGGTGGCGACAATGGCTTACGAAGGCATGATTGCTGAAACCCTATCCATTAGCGGCAATAACAACGAACTCATCTCGGCCTACTCGGCGCGGCCCTTGGGACCGGGCCCATTCCCCGGCGTCGTTTTGATTCACCATTTGCCAGGGTGGAGTGAATGGTACCGTGAAGCGACCCGGCGGTTTGCCCATCACGGCTACGCCGCGATCAGTCACAATCTCTACCACCGCGTCGGTGAAGGGGACGCCGAAGATGTCGCGGCCAAGGCCCGCGCCGAAGGCGGCGTCGCCGACGAAGAAGTCTTGGGCGACACCGAAGGCGCCGTTCAATGGATGCGCGCACAGCCCTATCACAATGGGAAAGTTGGCGTCATCGGCAGTTGTTCTGGCGGAAGACAAGCGTTCCTATACGCCTGCAACACCAGCAGCATCGACGCCGTCGTCGAATTATGGGGTGGGCGCGTGGTGCAAGCGGAAGACGATCGGCCCGAAAAGCAACCGACGCCACCGATCGATTTCACCAAAGATCTATCTTGCCCAATGTTGGGTCTGTTTGGGAACGAAGATCGTTCGCCGAGCGCCGAACAGGTCGATCAACATGAAGCGGAACTTAAAAAGCATGGCAAGGATTACGAATTTCACCGCTATGATGGAGCCGGACACGGGTTCTTCTACTATCACCGGCCCATGTATTGCATTGAACAGGCGATGGATGGCTGGGAAAAAATCTTCGGGTTTTTCCAGAAACATTTGGTGGAGTAACTGATCTCATGTGTACGTCGATTGTTGAAATCGTCAACGCCGAAGGCAAAGGCAAAGGCAAGGATGGGTGGTTTGCACTCACCAAATCTGTGGTGTCTTACGACCATCCGCACTTCGCCTTGCTGGAAGAGGCCATCACGATTGATTTCGTGAATCACGACCATGGCCCCGGTGCCCGCGCCGCCGTCGAACTAACCCTAGAATCGGCAAAGGCGCTGAACGGCGCCCTCAACAAGGCTATAAAAGCGGCCGAAAATGAACACGCGAAACGATCATAAGGAAAAGGTTCGCATGACGCTCGAACCAGTTTTACTCCACTGCGACGTCGGTGTTTCCAAGGTGGGTGTTAGAGTCTCATCTACCCCTCTGACGTTACTCTTATTTTTCATGGGCGCACCACCACGCTTTGTCAGGGTTCCAGAAACCTCAATATCCGTAGACCCATCTTGAATTGAGCAGGGGTCGATATTTCTAAATGAGATTAACCAAGTCATTATAGATTGTCGCAGAATATGGAACCTTATTACGGAACCTAATGGGTCAAAGGTTTTGGGTGGGGATCACCTCGAATCTGGAAGGACAGTGCGAGTAACCTGTTTCGCCCATTTCCAGTGATACGAACAAACTACATGGGTGTATTTTTTATAATTTTCCACTGATACTGTTTTACCCAAATCGCAGAACCGTGCGACTATTGAAGAGTAAGGAACCTTGGTTCCGTAAATCTGAAAATGTATAGTATCCCCTTTGACACACCCCTTGAGGGGTCCACTCAAAGGTTTACTCCACCGTTCTTCCCTATGAAGAGGGTCAACGGCTCCTCTCACCTCACATAAGTTAGTTTGTTTAGGTTCGGAATGAACAGATGTATTTCCTAAACCTACCATAAGGGAAATAAAAAACGCACCCTTGAAAGAAAAATTTTTCATCTACCCATCTTTAAAAATTCTATCTTATCTTTGGACCCTACCATCGCCCAGGCAACATCAAGGAAATCGTTCGTCCTTCATCGTTCCACAAATGTCACCTGTGCGTATGTATAGCAATTCAATCATGGAGAAACCAACAACCGACCCTTGAGTGCCCTCTGGATCGCCCTCAGCGCTTCATGCAGGGGGTGGGCATGTATCGAGTAAATCCAAAATTTTCTATAAGATTATAGACATCCAGAAGGAAAAATACTCCCTGCCCTCGATTCTGACACTTCATTCTGCGTCTTTCATATTCCAAAATTATTAATATGTTCGTCACCGATGGACAGGTACAAGAGTGGTTGAAACGACCGGTCTTAAAAAGGCACTGAGGTTTTTAGGAGTACCCTCTGCCTGACATTTATGATGAGCAAGAAGGTTGGGATTTTTCCAAATAGGGTATTCTTTATCTATAACATCTATTGCGCTTTGGGCAGAATGACCGTCTCGCTCCAATCCTCCTTTTCGCCAATCCCGAACGCTCTGGACACTCATAAAAATCCAGTTAAAACCATCTTCTTTTTCTCCCGGAATAACCCAGAGACCCTCTATTTCTTCTGTACCTGCTTGACAATCATGACAGTCAGGCATCCTCAGTGCAGATCGACTTGATGTTCTTTCAGGTGTTCTAAGCGCACATATTCCAATGTTTTTATATTGGTTG
>JAPKDL010000144.1 GCA_028822585.1 Alphaproteobacteria bacterium
CGTCAAGCCGGGACAATGTCCAACGCCGGGTGCCGGAAACACCGCTGTCTTTGGTCCGGTCGTCGCCATGCGGTCTACGGTGGATTCCAACAGCAACTTGGATTCCTGACCCCATAGGGTCAGAACAGGGCATTTGATTAGGGGCCAAACCGCCCAGTTATCGGTGTCCTCGATAACGCCTGCCGGTTGCGATAAGCCTGGGTCGTAGTGCAGTGTCCATTGTCCATCGGGAAGTTGACGCAGCGAATCCCGGCCAAATTTTCCCCAACCCTCGTCCGTAAAAGGACCAAAGACGCTTCTGGTTTCGCGGATATGGGCGATCCCGTCCGCTTCACTGTCGAAGCGCGGGTCCTTGCCGAAATTGGCCTGGTTGTGGCGTCGGCCTTCCGCTGGGATGAAGGGGCCAATGTCGTTCAAGACCAGTTTTGATATTGGTGTTCCGAGTCGGCTCGCCAACCGCATGCCAATATTGCCGCCCATCGACGTGCCGATCCATGCAACATTCGTTGCGCCGGTGCGCGCTAGCATCGCGACACAAACATTTTCGTACAGCGGGTAGGCGTAGGCGGATTTATCATCAAGCCAATCGCTGCCGCCGCGCCCTGGCATATCCACGGCGAGGACGCGCCAATCCGTCGACAGCGCTGCGGCCAAATCGTCAAAATCTTTACTGTTGCGGGACAGCCCATGCACGCAGATGGCGACTTTGGGATTATCCGCTGCTCCCCATTCCCGATACGCGATGTTAATAAACTTGTCCCCGGCAAGGGCCTTGAATGAATTTTTCAAATATTGGGTCATGTTTGTCCCTTCCGGTATAAGTGCATATTTAATCTAGGGTAATGCGATTTTCTTACAGTTAGCAATAACCTCAGAGATTGCCTGTTGGTCTATTGGATACCTGTAGCGAATACAGACAATCTTACCAGTATCAGTCGGCGTATGTGGCGCAACCGATATAGTTCTTCGCCGACCGACTGTCTGCACGGCGTAAATCTGGCCGTCCAACCCGCAGACAAACCCTTTGGTCCTAATTAGATCGAGCTTCGGGTCAGATAGCTGTTGCGCCACGGTTTCGGGATCCACGGGCTGATCTATGAATATTACCATTGCGTTGTGTTCCGTATGCGGAATCTCATGTTTTGTTTGATACGCAATTTCTTTGGGAATCCGATTAAGATGGCCCCCAAGGACCATGGGCAAAGGGACAGCAGCATTTTCCGTCTCTATCACATGGCCGTCGGCATCTTCGCTTGCGAGCCATTGTCGCGTCTCGTTAAGGGAGGCGGGTTCAGGCAGATCGACCTTGTTCAGCAGAATTATATCGGCAGCGTCGAGCTGGTGTTTAATTGTATCGGCAAGATAACGGTCTTGGCCTTGATTTCGAATGGTTTCCGAATCGGCGACAACGATGATACCGTCAATTGTGTAGCGGATAATTAACGTAACGGATTGCGCAATGGCGTCAGGAAGCGCGACGCCGCTGGCTTCGATCAGCACATGGTCTGGTTGCGGCTGCACTTGCTGCAGGTCCAAAAGCGCCGCTATCAAGTCGCTACCGTAGGAACAACACACGCACCCACCTGCTATGTTGATGACGTTTTCGTCGGAGCTTTCAATCAAATCAGCATCAATTGGCAGCGCCCCGAATTCATTCACTAAAACTGCCAGACGCAAACCATTGGCATGGCGTAACAGTTGATTTACCAAGGTCGTTTTGCCAGACCCCAGATATCCACCAATCACAGTGACCGGAACTTCAGATGGTGAGGACATACCTTGGCCCACGTTCAAATGGCTTTAGCTGAAAAGATGCGACCGCCCTGGACGACGCCCCAAATGCGGACATCCTTTAGATTTACACCACCAATCTCCGTCGGGTCATCTTCTAGAATGGTGAAATCCGCACGTTTGCCAGTCTCGATCGACCCAATTTCATCATCCAGTTTTAGAGTATAGGCGGCGCCAAGGGTGATCGTACGTAACGCGTCTTCGACGCTAATTCTCTCAGCGTTCCCTAGGACCCGCCCACTTGGCGTTAACCGGTTGACTGCGCACCAGGCGGTGAAGAACGGGCCCAAGGGCGTCACAGGCGCATCGGAATGAATAGCCAACGGCACGCCTTCCCGAAGCGCCGTCGCGCAGGCATTCATACCTTGGGCGCGTTCGGGACCAACAGTTTCTTCGTAATGTTGATCCCCCCAGTAATAAGCATGGTTGGAGAACAAGTTGACACAAACGCCGAGTTTTTTCATGCGCCTGAATTGTGCCGCGTCCGCCAATTGGCAATGCTGGAGCGTGAAGCGATGATCGGCCCGAGGAAATTTGAATAAGGCGCGTTGTAACATATCGAGCGTCAGTTCAGTCGCCTCATCACCATTCGTATGAGTATGAACCAGCAAATCATGTTCTAGCGCCAATTCAAAAATTTCCTGCAATTGTTCTGGCGTTGCATACCAAAGGCCGTTGGGCGCACCATTGTAATAACCTGGCCATCGAAGTCGGGCCGTAAAGCCTTGTATTGACCCATCGGCATGAATTTTTACGTGCCCCAAACGCAGGCGGTCAGTGCTCATTTCTCGAAGTTCTAGCGAGCGCTCAATCAGTTCACGTGGCGTGACACCTTGAAACCGTCGGAGGGATACGATTCTCACTGGAAAATCCGTTTCGCCCGTAAGCCGCAACATCATCTCAACGGCTTCTGGGGGTAACGGATTGGCTAAATCTGCAGCCGTTGTTACGCCTTGACGCACGCAAAGCCTGGAAAACTGACGTAGACCCGGTTCATCCGCCGCAATTCCCTTGCGGTCGAGCCCAACATGCAGGGCGACCATTTCCATCGCATCCGGGCCTTTTAATTCGCCTGTGGGTAATCCATCTTCCCCAAGCGGCACGCCGGGATGGTTGATGCCGGGACGTAGTAAGCCACCCAACTTCAACGCCCTGGTGTTGACGTTCATGATATGGCCGCTTGCGTGGCGTACGCCCACGGGTCGGGTTGTCGAGACTCGGTCGAAATCAGCGCGGGAAAAACGGACATTGCCGTAGTAGATCGGATCCAGCGACCACCCGCCAATGGGCGAGGCATCATCAGTTAATACGCGGTCTTCCACCTTCAGCCGCTCAATTACATCCTCAAGAGACTTCAGGCCAGGCCATGTTTTACCGTCCGGGTCGATTCGGTCAGAATTACCACAATAGACATAGCGCCAGAACGCCCCTTCCGACGCATGACTGTGGCCTTCTACCAATCCGGGCATCAGCATTTTGTCAGCAAAGCGTGTGTCCAGCTGATATTCGCCCCATCCAGCTAGCTCTTCCAAACTACCCGCGCCCAGAATACGGTCACCGCGTACCGCCACATGGGTGGCCTCGGGGTTAGCAGGATTCATGGTTAGGATACGGCGGGCCGCATAAATGACAGTCATTAGGTCAAGCTTTCTCTTCCTCGCCCACCGTAACGCCGGTCCAGTCTTCCAGGTATTTAATTAACGCCACGCTGGGTTCGTCGCCGGAGCCTTGACTGACGGCGAAGGCGAGCACTTGCTTGACCGCGTTGCCCAGCCACATGGGCATGTCGAGCGCTTCGGCTTCGGCCATGCATAGGCGCACGTCTTTGTAGAGCAGGCGCTGTTTCATGCTTTTGTCGAAACGGCGGTTAAGGATTGAATTGGGCACTTTGTTCATGGTTGAATCGTTGCGTCCACTGCTGGCGTTGAATACATCCACCATGATTTTTGGGTCGAGCCCGGCTTTGACGCCCATCACCATGGCTTCGGCGGTGGCGATATTGGCGGTCGCGGACAAATAATTGTTGGTCAGTTTCATTGTCTGACCCAACCCCGGTGCCTCACCCAAATAGAATGGATTTTTACCGATGGCGGCGAACACTGGCAGCATGTCTTCATAAAACGCTTTGGCACCGGACACCATTAACGCCAGCGTGCCGGCTTCCGCGCCACGGACGCCGCCGCTGACTGGGCTGTCCAGCGCTTCGATGCCTTTTTCTTTCAAGGCGGTGGAGATTTGCACTGCCATTACCGCGCCTGTGGTCGATAAATCGACATACCGGCGCACGGATGAGCCATGAATAATGCCGTTGTCGCCTATCGCCACCGCACGCACGACGTCCGGCGTCGGCAGGCTGACGATGACCGTTTTAACCGCATCCGCGACCGCCTTGGCACTATCCAGGACAGTAGCGCCACGTGCGGCCAAGGGCGCTGTCGCCTCATGGCGCACGTCATGAATAAACAGCGTGTACCCCGCGTCCAGCAAGCGGCTCGCCATGGGTCCGCCCATATCGCCCACGCCGATAAAGCCTAATGTCTCGTCTGCCATGGTGTTCTCCTTAATCAAAAACCGTATCCATATAATGAGCGGGATCTACATAGGCTTCGATTATTGTGGGGCCGTCCGTCTTAAATGCCTTGGCCAGTTCAGCCTGCAATTCTGCCATATCGGTCACGCCTACTGCGGGCACGTCAAAATAGTGCGACCGGGTGCGTTGGGCCGCGTTGCTCGGATCTTCCAACAGGCGCATGCCGTAATCCGCAAATTGGCGGCGCGTCTGTTTGACCCGGATCAGGCTCAACCATTGATCATTCAAAACGACAAAGGGAATGGCCAGTTTTTTACGCCGCGCGACGGCAATCTCCCCACAGGTCATCTGAAAACAACCATCGCCGATGATGCAGGCGACGGGCGTATCCGGGCGCGCCAGTTTGGCAGCGATGGCACCGGGCAGACCAAACCCCATGGACGACCACCCGTTGGTGATCAAAAACGTGCGCGGGCTATGCGCTGTCCACTGGCTGGCGATCTGGTGGGTGTGGGCACCGACGTCGAACGACAAAATGCCCTCATGTGGCAAGGCGTCCCGCACGGCATCGATGACCTGATGTGGGCAGAGCTGTTCGATCCGAGGTCGTAAGGATTTTTGAAAGCCGTTGCGATGTGTCGCGATGGCGGCGTCCGTCCAATCATTCGATGCTGCTGGCATGGCGTTAAGTTTTGCGAAGGAGGAGTCCAAATCCCCGGTCACTTCCCCCGCCACGGTGACGGTGTCGTCCACATCGACGGCTTCGATATCGATTTGCAATAAGGGTGTTTCGCCGATCCAGGCTTCGGCCTCGGTTTCGATGGTGTCGTAACCCAACCCAATGATGAGATCGGCGTCGCGGATAAGTTTCCGTTGAAGTTGGCGCCGGCCGCGTTCAATACAACCAACCGACAAGGGATGGTCTTCGTCGATCAGGCCTTTCGCCATCGTTGTTGAGGCGAAAGGAAGACCATGATGCTCGATGAAGGTTTGCAGCAAGGACGGATCGGCCATCCGCATCGCCGACATCCCTACGAGGGCGAGCGGTTTCTTCGCTCCGGCTAAAATGCGCGTGGCGTCATCGAAAGCTGTGTCCTTGGGCGTTGTGGCGATGGGCGCGCCTATAGTGGGTGCTGGAACCACCTCGCTGGTCATGGCCACGGCCACGTCTTCGGGTAGGTCCAGGTGAACCGGGCCCTGCGGTTCGCTCAAAGCGATTTCGAGGGCTTTTCGCATGGTTTCCGCAATCGACCCTTCGCGCAGCGCGAAGCTGGCTTTGGTGATCGGTTTGTAAAGCGCGTGATGATCGATATACATCTGAATTCGCCGCCCGAGCTGATCGGTATTGAGGTTGCATGTCAGGGCGATCATTGGCGAGCGATCAAGATAGGCGCTGCCGACACCGGTCGCCAGGTTGGTGGCACCCGGCCCCAGGGTTGCGATGGCGAAACCCGGCGCGCCCGTCAAACGTCCTGTGACGTCGGCGCAAAAACCGGCGGACCCTTCATGCGCGGTCAACACAAAGTCAACGCCACCGGCATGCATGGCCTCGACCATGGGCAGGACATTGCCGCTGGGCACGCCGAATCCATGGCGTACGCCCGCCGCTTTTAAGATCGCGACGATGAGGTCTGCATTGTTCATGACGTTGGAGGCTCCTGAGGTTAAGCAACGGATTGAATACTATGGTTGTGCTCCCGAGAAAAGGCGTGGCGGCGAGAAGGGTTGAAAAATCGGCTGGCTCCATCCCGACTCGCGCGGCATGGTAGAGACTACAGTATAAAAGATCTGGGAGGACAAGATTATGCGATTGAAAGACAAGGTGGCGATTATTGTTGGTGGCGGTCAAACGCTGGGGGAAACCATCGGCAATGGCCGCGCAACGGCGATTTTGTTCGCCCGCGAAGGCGCCAAGGTGTGGGTTGTCGACCGGGATGTTCAATCCGCGCAAGATACAGTGGATTTGATCGTCAAGGAAGGCGGTGTCGCGGAAGCCGCCGCCGCTGATGTGACCGATGAAGCGTCCCTAGTGGCGATGATCAAGGGGTGCTGCGCCAAATGGGGATGCATTGATATCCTGCACAACAATGTCGGGTTCAGCCTCGCCGGGGGCGATGCGGTTATGGAAGACATCACCAGCGAGGCGTTTGACCTAGTCACGACCGTCAATCTGCGCGGCATGGTGATGACTTGCAAGCATGTGTTGCCGATCATGCGCGCCCAACGCAGTGGCGTGATCCTCAGCATTTCGTCGATGGCGATCCTCGATTCATACCCTTATGTCGCCTACAAGACGTCGAAGGCGGGCGTTGTCGCTATGACCGAACAATTGGCCTATATGAACGCCGAATATGGCGTCCGGGCCAACGTCATTTTGCCGGGGCTTATGAACACGCCGATGGCGATCGAATCACGAATATCAGCCGATAAAAGCCGCGAAGAAGTCGTTGCGGAGCGCGATGCGCGTGTGCCGCTGGGCGGCAAGATGGGGTCGGCCTGGGATGTGGCGCACGCCGCTTTGTTCCTGGCTTCGGACGAAGCCGGGTTTATTTCTGGCGTCACCTTGCCGGTTGATGGCGGTTCGTCGGTGCGGCGCGGCTAAACACAACAAGGTCGCTGATATGGCTGTAGGCCGAAAGGAATTAGCGTTGTTTGCGGTTAGTGTGGCGCTGTGTGCGGGCGCCACTGAAATTGCGCTGCGGGCGATGGGCGTCGCGTATCCTATATTCCATAAACTGGAATCCTATCGTGGATGGGCACCGCAACCTGGGGCTACCGGCGTCTGGAACACCGAGGGAAAGTCACACATCTTCATTAACGCGGAGGGGTTCCGCGACCGTGACCATGTGATCGAAAAACCAAAAAATAC
>JAPKDL010000145.1 GCA_028822585.1 Alphaproteobacteria bacterium
AGATTTTCATAGACCATGTCGGGGCAATATTTCGGCGCGCTCGGATCTGACAAATATATTGCATATGCGAACGATATTGGAGACAGCGGCGAGCACCTGCTGCATTTAATAAATGATATCATGGATTCATCAATGATCTAGGATGGGAAACATGGATTTTCCAATTTTTCCCTTCACAAGGCATATTAAAATATGTTTTTTCTTATAAAAATTATCCACAATAAGTAACACCATGCGCAAACGCATCGCCGTTTATGCAAATATATGGGGAGCTACAATTGCCCAAACCTCAATTAAATGAGGCGTCGCGAGAGCAAGCATTCGTTTGCTTTGAAAATGTGCAGAAAAGCTACGACGGTGAAACGCTCGTGGTCAAAGATTTCAATCTATCCATCGCGCGCGGTGAATTCATCACAATGCTGGGCCCATCGGGATCTGGTAAAACAACATGCCTAATGATGTTGGCGGGTTTTGAACCTTTAACCCAGGGTCAAATATTATTGGATGGTCGTCCAATTAACGACGTTGCGCCTCATAAACGCGGCATAGGTATGGTTTTTCAAAATTATGCGTTATTCCCACATATGACTGTCACTGAAAACCTCGCTTTCCCCTTAACAGTTCGTAAAATTCCACCCGCTGAAATAGAGCAAAAAATCGCACATGCGCTTGACATGGTCGAGCTACCGGGATTTGGAAGCCGGCGTCCGGCGCAATTATCTGGCGGACAACAACAACGTGTCGCGGTGGCACGCGCACTCGTTTTTGACCCTAAATTAATCTTGATGGATGAACCGCTTGGCGCGCTGGATAAACAACTGCGGGAGCAGATGCAGTATGAAATTAAACACATCCACGAAAATCTTGGCGTCACGATGGTCTATGTGACACATGATCAATCAGAAGCGTTGACAATGTCCGACAGGATTGCGGTGTTTAACGATGGTATCGTGCAGCAGGTTGCGGCGCCAGCTGATCTTTATGAAAAACCGGAAAACGCGTTTGTGGCCAGCTTTATTGGAGAAAACAACTGCTTAAGTGGAACCGTTTCTGAGGTCGATGGCGGTGTTTGCAAGGTCGCGCTTGATAAGGGCGGCGTGGTAAGCGCCCAAAAAGTGGATGTTGGCGATGTTGGCGCGCGGGCGACCCTGTCGGTCAGACCAGAACGAGTTGAACTTGTTGGTGAAGACAGCGCCCTTCCGAACCAGATTCCCGGGCGCATAGAGGAACTTATTTATTTGGGGGACCATATCCGCGTTCGAATTTCGGCCGCGGGAACAGATGAATTTATCGTAAAAATTCGCAACTCTACAGAGCGCCAAAGCTTGAACAAAGGTGATATAGTCAATATGGGTTGGTTATCAAAAGATTGTCGGGCGCTTGCCCCACTAAGTGCATAGAATTTAAAACGACTCAAATTTACCATATTACCAGAACGGGAGGTTATAAAATGAAGACGTTGAAATTGGTGGCATCGGCGACATTGGCAGTAGGTTTGTTATTGCCTGCAGCCACGGTCAGCGCGGGTGAAATTACCGTTATGTCCTGGGGCGGCGCCTATACGAAAAGTCAGGTCGAAGCGTATCACAAGCCTTGGATGGCGAAGACGGGACATAAGTTAAAATCCGTTGATTCCCCCAACCCAGGAGCGCCCATTAAGGCCCAGGTGACCGCTGGTAAGGTTTCGATCGATGTGGCCGATGTCGAGTACTCTGACGCTGTTCGCTATTGTGATGAGGGGCTGTTAGAACCCATTGATGCAAAATCTTTGCCCTCCGCCATTGACGGCACGAGCGCCGAAAATGATTTCATCAAAGGTGGTATAACGGATTGCGGCGTCGCTAACATCGTTTGGTCAACAATTTTTGCTTATGACGCCGACAAAATTAAGGGTGAAAAACCGAAAACAATTGCTGATTTTTTCAACACCTCAAAATTTCCTGGAAAACGCGGTATGCGTAAAGGTGCCAAGGCAAATTTAGAAATGGCGTTAATGGCGGATGGCGTAGCGGTTGCGGACGTATATAAGGTCCTCGGATCTACTGCTGGCGTGAAACGAGCCTTAGGAAAATTAGACAGCATTAAAAGCGATATCGTCTGGTGGGAGGCCGGCGCCCAAGCGCCACAGCTTTTAGCTGATGGCGAAGTCGTGATGACAACTGCCTATAACGGCCGTATCTTTAATGCTGCGGTGAGCGAAAACAAACCTTTTGCGATTGTTTGGGATGGACAAGTACTTGATTTTGATATGTTCGTGATCCCAAAGGGTGCCCCAAATAAAGCATTAGCGTTGGATTTCATCAAATTTGCAACGAGTACGAAGCCCCTTGCCGATCAGGCAAAGTACATTGCGTACGGCCCTGCAAGGAAATCATCCGCAGCGTTTGTCGGTCTTTTCAAAGACGGCAAAACCAAAATGGCACCACATATGCCAACGGCCCCCGCGAATTTGAAGAACGCGTTGGTTAATAATTTTGAGTTCTGGGCGGACAACGCGTCAGAACTAAATGAACGCTTCAATGCCTGGATTGCTGCGAATTAAAGCCGCTATATAACCGGAGCGCTATTAAAGCGCTCCGGTTTCTTCTTCTGTTTACGCCATAGGCAAAAAACAAAAATGGCAATGGCGAACAAGCCTTCCCCGGAAACGGAGACAACGTTGGTCATGGCCGATGGGCAGCCGCTGAAGAAAGCGCTTACCCGCGCGATGCGCCGCGCCCGATTACGTGCGTTTTTACTGGTTATCCCCCTTCTCGCCTTTGTCCTCGTAACGTTCGCACTGCCTATCGGACAAATGCTTTATTTGAGTATTCATAATCCAGTATTTTCAGATTATATGCCCCGCCTTACGGCTTATTTTAACACCCACCCTGAAGAGGGTGTACCCAACGAGGAAGGCTTCGCAGCCCTGGTACTAGACCTTATAGACGCCAAAAAAAATCGCACGGTCGGGCGGGTTGGGACCCGCATTAATTACGACAGGGCAGGGTCTAGCAGTCTTTTTAAATCGAGTGCACGCAAAGCTGCTAAATTCAAAGGACCATCTTACAAAGAAAGCCTCCTTGAACACCGTCAAGACTGGGCGGACCCAAAGCTTTGGAATGTGATGCGCCGCGCCGCCAATGCTCACACATTTGATTTTTACTTAGCCGCTCTAGATTTTACGCACGACGCGAATGGTAACCTCATTAAAGTAGAGCCGGAACGTCGTATCTATATTATGTTGTTCCTGCGTACATTCATGTTGTCGACGTTGATTGCAGGCCTTTGTTTGTTGCTGGCATTCCCGGTTTCCCATCTATTGGCAAATTTACCTTTACGTTACTCTAACCTACTAATGATATTGGTTCTTTTGCCCTTTTGGACCTCCCTTTTAGTGCGCACCACATCCTGGATAACGCTTTTACAAAGTCAAGGAGTGCTCAATGACCTATTGGTTGCTATTGGACTGATCGGTGACGACGGTCGTATACAATTGATGTACAATCAATTTGGCACGATCATCGCGATGACGCATATCTTGCTGCCATTTATGATTTTACCGCTTTATTCGGTCATGAAGACCATCCCACCAAGTTATATGCGCGCGGCGCGGTCACTTGGTGCCACGCCGTTTACAGCGTTCGTGAAAGTGTATTTTCCACTGACCATACCGGGTATTGGAGCAGGCACCCTGCTCGTCTTTATATTGGCGATAGGGTACTATATTACGCCAGCTCTTGTTGGCGGGTCGTCAGGCGAACTTATTTCCAATCAAATCGCCTTTCACATGCAATCATCGTTAAATTGGAGCCTCGCGGCGGCATTGGGCGCAATTCTCCTGTTTGGCGTCATTTTACTATATTGGCTCTATGCTCGGCTTATTGGCATCGACAACATGAAATTCGGATAGGTAAAGTAAATGGCTTTACCACCGCACGCATCCTTAGGCGAAAAGAGCTGGCATTACTGCTACCTCATTATTTGCGCTCTTATATTTCTATTTTTGATCGCGCCAATCCTCGTTATTATTCCGTTATCATTTAACACAGAGCCCTATTTTACCTTCACATATGAAATGCTGACATTCGACCCAAAAGGGTATTCATTACGCTGGTACGACAATATTTTAACCTTTGGAATGGCAGAGCCAGATCGTCCCCGGAACAATGCATGGTGGGATGATGTTTGGGCCAATGCAGCTTGGTTTCACGCCTTCAAAAACTCCCTCATCATTGGCATTGCAGCGACGACCTTCGCAACGGTGTTGGGGACACTTGCCGCGCTGGGCTTATCTCGACCGGAAATGCCATTTCGGCGCACCATCATGGCGTTACTCATTTCACCAATGATCGTGCCATTGATCATTACGGCGACAGGACTGTTTTTCTTTTATGCCGCGGCAGGGCTCGCGCACACTTATCTTGGCATTGTTATGGCGCACGCCATGCTGGGCATCCCCTTTGTCATCATCACCGTTACCGCGACCCTAACGGGATTTGACCACTCACTCTCGCGCGCCGCAGCAAGTTTAGGCGCATCGCCCGTGACTGTCTTTCACAAGGTCATACTGCCATTGATCCTACCAGGCGTCATTTCCGGCGCTTTATTTTCATTCGTCACCTCTTTTGACGAGGTCGTCGTGGTGTTGTTTGTGGCGTCATACGATCAACAAACCATTCCGTTGCAAATGTGGAATGGCATCCGCGAACAAATCAGCCCTACAATTCTGGCCGTTGCTACATTGTTGGTAATTGTCTCGATCGCGCTGCTAACGGTGCTGGAATTATTACGGCGCCGTTCCGAGCGACTCCGCGGGTTGTCACCCGGATAAAAATTATACGGAATTATTATGCGTCAGACAGGCCGACGCAACGCCCCGAAAACGTTAAGTTTTCGGTCTGAGTCCATTCCATGAAAAAATAAGTTAAATCTTCGGATGAACTGAACCGCCCCCTTTATGAGGACCATTTAAAACGAGATTCTGCTCCTCATAAAGAAGGCAAGTCAGTGGAAAGAGCTTTCGCTTAGCTTGAAAGATACCGACGCCTCGCAAAAAAATTTGAGAACCGCGCCCAGACATCACGAGCCTTTCTCGTCTTGGCCTCAATTCGCCGGACTTTGAGAAAGCTTTGTCTAAATGCATGAATTTTTCGGACGGACTCTAAAGAAAATTGTGATTAATCGTAATCAGCAAAGTCAATCTGCTCTATAATCAGCGACGATTATAGGCTTTGAAAAATTCATCGAGCGTTTTTTGGAGCAAACGGCATGCGCCCAGCCGCGACGGTGAAGCGGGTTTATACTCCGCTGGGCCTGCATTGCGCGGAACTGTCGAACATTCTCGATGGTGATAACGGCCTGACCGCGACGGTCTCTATCAGCGCAATGTCCGTTTCACTGAAAGGCCTAGCAGCCCTGATCGAAGGCTGTTAGAGGCAATGGTTGCACTCAACGCCATCAATCACAGCAGGCCTGTCACCGATATGAGCCCTATCCAAGGCGGGAGCATCGCACGACTAACGCCTTCCGTGACGAAAGCGGAGCAACGTCGGGCCGTGACAGCAGCAGCGAGAAATCGCATCGATATAAAATCGAGTGCGACGGCCTAATCCACCGAGAGCGTGGTGCCTACGGTCGAGCAAATACTCTCCGATATCGAAAAATCACAGCGACCAATCCGTCCTTAAAAAACATACTCCGCTGCATCACCGACGGCGACGCCGCCGTTCGGGCCCGTGTTGTAGCGGTCTGCGAAATCTCGCTCCAGGGACCGTTGCAGATGCGGGTTAAGCCAGAGGCGAAACAGTTTCCGCCGCTTGGCCGGATCTTCGGCGTCCGTGAAAGCGCTGCGTGAATGCAGGACAGTGTGATTGTTCACTATCTGGATATCGCCCGCCTGCAAGGTCGCCTCATGGGAGAGTTCGGGCCACGCCGCGACCTCGCTTACATACTCCAACGCCGCGATTTCTTCCGCCGAGATCGGTGTGCCGCGTTTCGCTTCGCCGCTGATGCAGATTTTCGGATTGAAGCCGCAGGAAAGCCATCCTTCGCATTTGCTGAATACGGGAATGCGGTGGTCAGTGACTTCGTCGACCGTGGCTCTTGGCCCTTCGCCCCGCAGATCGTGGTGGAAGCCCCGGAACAAGGTCTCCAGGTGCTCGGGTTTCGTTGTCCGGATATGATTGTAAATTGAAAGGGAGCTTACGACCTGACTTTCCCCGCCCTCTACGGCCGGCTGAATACAGAGCAATCCCGTCATCTGACACATATCGCTGTGCGGATAAAGGGCGGCGCGTGTGGTATAGCCTCGCGTGTTCCCCCGGCTAATATCGTTGCCATGGTCGGTGACGGCGGCCAGGCGCTGGCCTTTCGAGTTCTGTGAAATGGCCTCGCCAAAATGTGCTGCGATGCCCCAATAAGCTGCCTGTAATCCAGTCTCACTATAGTCGTCGACCGGCAGGCCCCGAATGAGAATGCAGCCCCGCCCTTCGTGCAGCTCTTGTGCCAGGCCGTCTAGCACCGACGCCAGGCCCGGCAGCAGGAAATCCGAGGGGCCGAATCCTTCGGGATCGAGCCCCTGCGCCATGACAATTTTCGTCGCCTCGAAGACCTCTGCACATTCTGATTGGCTAAGTGTGTGAATCCAATTGCCATCGGCCGCCAGCTCCGCCGCCGTCCAAACCGCTCGGCCCTTAACGGGGTCGGGAAATATCATGTGAAGCTCACCCTACTCTAAACGAAACCCTAGAATGACGATCATGCGCCACGTTGATGATATGGCGTCAATATAGGATAACGCAATTCGCGCACTCGACAAGGCTCGGGATGGGAAGATGTACGAATATCATCACATCCGCGTGCCAAAATAAGATACTCGATCCAGCAATCGATTGAATGGACGAAGGGCACCTCGTAGGAGCCCTAACAATTAAGGGGGAGTTGGTTAGGTAGAAGCACAACAAACACTACCGTCAATCGTTACGCACTGCTTCCCTCACCCCTTATCAGGGTTATACACCTTAATCGGGCGGTAGTTCTTGTACGCCGGTTTCTGGTCGGCCCACATGACCCCACTAGCGGCGGCTCCGTCCACCACAATGGCCTGGCCGTTCACGAAGCTGGAGCGGTCACTAGCAAGATACAGGGCCATTTGGGCAATGTCGTCTGGCTTACCTGCTCTCGGGATCGGTTGGC
>JAPKDL010000035.1 GCA_028822585.1 Alphaproteobacteria bacterium
ACGCTTATTCAGCGGCGTTGCGCGCCAGTTCTTCCCGTGCTGACAAGATTGGCTCGCCTTCCAACGACATCGACGGACGGCCATCGACGCCAACGGGTGTCTCGCCTACCAGGGTGATGCGGTAGAGCTGCCGGTCCTCGTCGCTTTCGAAAATATCAGTTGGCGCTAGATGCACGGTTGCGCGATTGTCCCAAAACGCGATATCGCCTTCGTTCCATTTGAACCGCAAAGTGTATTCTGGACGCACCGAATGTTCCCATAACATTTCCAAAATTTTCTGGCTTTCACGCGGTTTTAGCCCGGCGATAGATTTCACATAGGTCGGGCTGACATACAACACTTTCTCACCGGTTTCGGGGTGAACCGTGACTAGTGGATGTTCGCTGATCATGCGTCGACGCTCTAAGGTATCATCGTATTTATCGGTGGTTTTAACGCCTTCGTTGGACCCGAACACATGGATGCCGCGCAACCCGTCCACAATGCCGCGCATGGTTTCAGATAACCCGTTATAGGCGGCGGCCAAATTCGTCCACAGCGTATCGCCACCATAGGGTGGGATGGTCACGCCACGCAGGATCGACGCCATGGGAGGGTTGATGGCGGCGGTAATGTCGGCGTGCCAGCCAGTCCAGGTCGTCACCATTTTTTGATCATGGAACTGGTTGGCGGTGCGGGTCTTCGCTACCGAATAAACTTCCGGATACCCATCCACATGGCCAAACACCGCGTGACCAATGGTTGGTTCGCCAAAGGCGCGCGCCATGTCAACATGCTGTGCGTGGTTCAAATTCTGGTCACGAAAGAACACGACTTTCCATTTCAGGAATGCCGCGCGAATTTCTGCGATGGTGTCTGGCGACATCGGTTTGGATAGATCGACGTCGCTGATTTCAGCGCCAATATGAAGTGTTAAGGGGGTGACTGTAATGCCCAGCATGACCAAAACTCCCTAAAAATTTACAATTCCAAATACGATACATCATGTTCCGCGTCACGCAAGGCGCAGGCTTGCTTGGCTACGGTGAAAGTGCGAAGACAAGCGTACAGATAGACAAAGGGAGACGACGCCATGGGATACCGACATATCGACGTTCAACCGGTCGCGGGTGCGCTTGGCGCGGAAATTTTTGGTGTTGATCTGGGCCAACCGATAGATGACGCGACATTTGATGAAATCCACGCCGCCTATCTGGAGCACCAAGTCATCTTCTTTCGGGACCAGCATATGACGCCGGACCAGCACAAGACGTTCGGGCGGCGTTTTGGCGAATTGAACATCCATCCGCAATATTTGCCGTTGGACGGCCACCCGGAAATTCTGCCAATCCTAAAGGAACCTGACGCCGCCAATAATATCGGCAGCGTATGGCACGCGGATGTGACGTTCTTTCCAGAACCTGTCATGGGATCGATTCTGTACGCGCTGGATGTGCCCGAGGTGGGCGGAGACACCATGTTTGCCAGCCAATACCTTGCTTACGAATCTTTGTCTTCGGGCATGCAGGATATGCTGGGTGGGATGACTGCGACCCATAGCGACGATACATTGAGTGACCCGGACAGCGCGCGCAAACGTAACGAAACGCGCTCCACTAAATTACGTGAGGGTTCGAACAACGGACCCAATATTGCCGCCGAACACCCAGTAGTGTGCACCCATCCGGAAACCGGCCGCAAGCTGCTCTACGTCAATCGGCCTTTCACGCAATGCTTTACTGGCATGACCGATGCGGAAAGCCAGCCTTTGTTGAAATATTTGTTTGAACATGCGGCGAAACCGGAATTCACCTGTCGGTTCCGGTGGGAGAAAAATTCGGTCGCGTTTTGGGATAATCGCTGCGTCCAACATTACGCGCTCAACGATTATCCGGGACAGCGCCGCTCCATGCACCGTGTTACGGTAAACGGCGGAAAGCCATCGCAATAAACGCGAATGTGTTGAGAATTTAACGCGCTCTACTTGGCGGTGCCTACTCAGCAGCGAGGGATTTTAACCCATAAATCTCTATCGCCGCTAGCTCCGTAATACGGCCACACCTCACATCGTCACGCACGGCGTCGCGGTCGCGGTCCTTGGGGTCGCCGTAACCACCGCCGCCAGTTATTTCGATCACAAAACGGTCCCCTTTGCGGCATTCGATGTTGGAGGCACCGGGGACGCGGATTTCCTGATTGTCGCGATAAACCGTGAATGTCGTTCGCCCCGCGTCCAACCCGCCCGCCAGACCCCAAGGGGAGGATTCATGACGGTCGCTGTTGGTGGTGATCAACACGTTGTCTTTGAGAATATTGTAAGACCGACGCACACCCAACCCGCCGCGTTGACGACCTGCGCCGCCGGAATCGGGGATCAGGGCATAGTCGATGACGCGGACAAAATTCTGATCCATCTCGATGGCTTCCGCTGGGGTGTTGCCGGTGTTCGACAGCATCTGGGCGACGACTTCCGCCCCATCATTGTTGGGGCCGGCCCCATTGCCGCCCATGATGATCTCCGCGAACATTTCCAAGTCCGATCCTGAGCTGGTTTCATCGCGGCAGCTCATGGTGATGGTGTTCGTGGTGTCGTTGCCGGCGGCCGAAAACATTTCCGGCGCAGCGCCAGCCAACGCTCGTTTTACCGAGGTGGCGGTGCGATACGCCGATGACATGCGACCGCGCACGGGGGCAGGGTGGTGTGGGTCGAGCACGGAGCCTTTGCGTGTTTTAATTTCGATGGGCCGGTAGATGCCGTCATTCGTGGGCACGCCGGACCCGGCAAGTTGGCCAAACACGGTCAACACTGCAGAATGGGTGGAGGCAACGGGGTCGTTGATAGGCCATGACACCTGGTCGTCGCTTTCGGACATATCGATCATTGCCGAATCGCCATCGATGACGACACGGGCACGAATGATCGGTTGCGGGCCGTTCAGCAACTGACTGTCGAGCGTATCTTCGCCAAAATATTCTCCGTCAGGCAGTTTGGCAATGGTCGCGCGCAGCATGTTTTCGGAATAATCCTGCAATGCGCTCATACATGACCAAATAAGACCCAGCCCGTGACGTTCAATCAGTTCGCAGATCAGGCCGCGCCCGCGCATGGCGGCGGATATTTGCGCGTGAAAATCCCCAATAACAATGTTAGGCAGGCGCACATTGGCGCTGATGATGCGTTCCACTGGGCCGTCATCCAAATCGCGCTCCACATCGATCTTCATGGTCGGCAGGATCAGGCCTTCCTGGTACAAATCGGTCGCGTTGGCGTTTGATCCCGCGACCGCGCCGCCGACTTCTAAATGATGGCAAATCGTGCCGGTAAACGCGACCAACCGGTCTTTATGGAACACCGGCAGGATGAAGATGATGTCATTTAAATGCTGCCCGTTGTCATAGGGGTTATTGGTGATGAAGGCGTCATTTGGGCTGAGGTCATTCAGGTCGTACCGGGCGCGGATGGCGGGCACGGCGGCAGCCAGCGAATTCATATGCATCGGTATGGCTTCGGCCTGGGCGACGGTGCGGGCGTTCGCGTCCATGACGCAAGTGGAACAATCCTTCGCTTCGCGCACGATGGAGGAATACGCTGAGCGCAGCATGATGTCCTGCATCTCCTGAGCGACGGATTTGAACGCGCCAGTGATGACGTTGAAATCCGCTGGATCTATAGACGGGTCGATTTGGAATTGTTTCGAAGTCGTCATAATTTGCTCCGCGTTAGCTTGATGGCACCGTTGTCCAAGACATTCAACCGCCATCCTGGCGGAATAGGTGTGCTGGTCGTTGTCTCGACAATAATAACTGGGCCGTCGATGGTGAAGCCCGGCGGCAATTCGCTGCGTTCATAAATGTCGTAGGATGACGTCTCCCCATCTAGGGTAATCGTCCGCGCGCCGTGGGCGGCTCCGGCGTCGTCGGCGCCCGCGATATCTGCTGGCAGCGCTGGTCGGGGGTGGCGCGCGGTCAGGCGGAAGGAGATTGCTTCGATTTGCTTGCCAGGAAAAGCGTGGTCGTACTGTTGCGTGTGAAGATCATGAAAGGCGTCGGCCAGAGTGCCCATACCGTCGCGTGCCACCGTGTTGGGATCGAAGGCGACACGCAATTCATAGCCTTGCCCAACATAGCGCGCATCGACTGAGTAGCTCATCTCCAATCCGATGGTATCATACCCCAAAGTGGCGAACTCTGCGGACGCCTGATCTCGCAATCCTTCGACGCGGTTCTGCAGCGCTGCAGTGGTCAGACTGTCCATCTGCACCGCGCCGTCGGCGCGCACATAGTCGATGCGGACATCCGCAACCGCCAACCCATAGGCCGAAAAAATACCAGGGTGCCGTGGTAAGAGAATTTCTGGCATGCCGACTTCAGCGGCCAGTGCGCAGGCGACCAAGGGCCCTGCGCCGCCGCAGGGCAGCAAAGAAAAGTCGCGCGGGTCATGCCCACGATTGACGCTGACGCGGCGCAAGGCCTGCGCCATATTGGCGATGACGATGCGATACACGCGCTCTGCCAGCGCGACGGGCGCTAAAGATAGGCTGGCGCAGAGGTTGGCGGCGGCATTTTTCGATAAATCCGGGCGCAAGGTAATGTCGCCAGGTAATTTTTTTGTCGGATCCAACAACCCCAGAAGCAACATGGCATCAGTCAAGGTGAAGGACTCGCCGCCGTGATCATAACAGGCGGGTCCCGGCACGGCACCGGCGCTTTGCGGTCCGACTTTCAACATGCCGCCCGTATCCAGATGGGCGATGGAGCCGCCGCCAGCACCAATGGTGACTATATCGGTCATGATGACATTCAGTGGCAAACCATCGACGCTGAATTCAGCCGTGCCCTTTACGGTCGTTTCCGGCATTCCGTTGGTGATCAGGCACACATCGCAACTGGTGCCGCCCACATCGACGGAAATAACATTCGGCGTATTCGTGGCTTTGGCGATTTCAGCCGCCGCCGTCACCGCCGCCGCCGGGCCTGATACGAACATATTGGCGATACGCCGCCGGGCGGCCTCCAATGGCACGGCGCCGCCGTTCGACTGCATAATCAACGGCGTGCCCTTGTAGCCTAAATCCCCCACGCGTTCTCCGTAGCGGGTTAAATATTGGTCTACGGCGGGGCCGATATAGGCGTCGATCACCGTGGTGCTGGTGCGTTCATACTCGCGGTGTTCCGGCGATACGTCCGACGACAGAGACACGCGGATATCGGGTCGACGCGTCGCGATGATGGCGGCGATTTTTTGCTCGTGTTCAGGGTTGGCGTAGGCATGCAACAAGCAAATCGCGATGGACTCGGCACCAAAGTCATCCGCGACGTGGTCGACAAGATCAATAATATCGTCTTCGGTCATGGGCGTTATGACAGCGCCCTTGGCGTCCATCCGCTCGTTGATTTCAAACACGGCGTCGCGACCAATCAAGGGCGTCGGTTTCTGGTAAAACATGTCGTAGACGGTGGATTTGTCCTGGCGCTGAATAAACAGAACGTCGCGAAACCCTTGGGTCGTGATCAGGGCGGTGCGCGCGCCGCGTCGCTGAATCAAGGCGTTTGCCGCAATCGTGGAGCCATGCAGTAATTCGCTGACATTCGCGGCGGATTGTCCTGCCATCTCAAGAATTTCACTCATCCCTGACACCGCTGCGATACTGGGGTCGGCGGGGGTGGACGGTATTTTGTGCACCGCCAAGCCGCCCTGTTCATCCACCATGACCAAGTCCGTGAAAGTCCCACCGACCTCGATACCTACAATCACTGCTTGTCCCTTTCTTGATTGAATCAAAATGTGGAGGCGAGTGTGAGTGTTGCGGTGGTGATTTACAACACGGATATGGGTCGCGGAACGGGTCACCGTGTTACAGACAATAAAACCTGGGTATTTTCATAACTCCATGGGGCCGCAAACGCGTCGACCCTGGAGGTTGGGCTTAGCTGGTCGCGGTCGTCACCTTGCGCAACACATGGCGGCGATTTGAGGTGAAGGGACGCACTTCATCCGGCCAGCGCCCAGCTTCCACTGCGTTCGCCCAGGCGTCACTTACCAGAACATCAGGGCTTTCGATTTCATAAATCGCGGTATGTTTGGGTTCGCCCTCAGCGATCATTTCTCGCAATGCGCCGCCGATGCTCATGGTCAAGGGCGTCGCCGTCGTGCGCGTAACCGACAAAACGCCCGGGACTTTCATGAGGCAGGGAACGTGCTCGTCGTCGTAGACTTCGTTAAACAGCGCCTCTTTTTCTAGCGTGACATCCATACTGACGATGAAAAGATATTTGGCACCAATGGGCATGGGTATTTACTCTCGATGGTAGCGTAGACTGTGGGTGCTTGGGTCGCGCAAACCGCAAGTGCTTGATTAACGACCAGCTAATCAAAGCGCATGGGTTCGAGTCAAGACCAAATATCAGAAACGTCTGCCGTGGGTCCGACTAAAAATACCGGCCATCAGGGAAAGAATCATCATAGAGGAAATTAAGTTAAAAAGTGCCGATCGACTGAACAGCACGGACATCATTGCGGCCAAGCTGTCTTTCTTTTTAGATCCAAGGTCAATGGCCCGTTGGGAGACGCCTCCGACAATCACGATAGCGATTCCGATGGCTATCAAGGCGTATTAAATTGCCCTTGCGCCGTTATTGCGCCGCCATAATTAGGGCAAAGAGGAATTTCATCGCCATAAAAACGCCATCCTGCGCTGTTTGAAAGGCCAACGTCGGTTCAGACAGTTTAAATGTATCCGACAATCGCCAAAACCGGAATCAATTAGTGGCGGCCGGTTTTGGCGATTGGGGAATAGGGTCGTTTTTAGAGACGATACACTTTTGTCGCCGTATCGTGGAACAGCTTGGCTTTGTCCGCGTCGGAGAAACCCGCCGCAAACCGTTTGAACGAATTCCACAGTACATTATAGCTGCAGGAGAGTTTATCGACGGGGAAATTTGATTCGAACAGGCAACGATTTGGGCCGAACAGGTCCAATGTGTATTCGTAGAAAGGCCGCGTCGCTTCACACAATTCTTCGCTGGTGGGCGGGCGATCCTTTTCGTGCCAGTTGAATCCGTTCACGTCCATGTTGATTCCGCCAAGCTTCGCGACGACATTCTGGCATCCGGCTAAGTCTTTGATCGACGTCTTCCATTGCGTGAAGACTTCTTCGCGTTTGTCCGCGTAAGGGCCGACGCCGATGGGGCCGCCGAAATGGTTAAGGATGATTGTGGTGTCCGGAAAGGCGCGGGCAAGATCGGTCAGGTCTGGAATTTGCGGATGATAACACCAGCCTTCAAAACTTAGATTGCGCGGCGCCAGTTGCGCGAAGCCCTGGCGGAAGGTGTCATCGAGCATCAAATGTTGTGTTGGGTTCGTGCGCGCCGTCGCGACGTCGTCGCTGGCATCCCAGGTGCAGCCGTGGCGAATACCTTTAAACCGTCCGCCGCCCGCCGCAATTTGAGCGTCCAAAACCTTGCCTATATCCTCGCCAACGGTCAAATCCGCCGTGCCAATAATGCCGGCGGCGACACGACCGGGACCGTACAGGCCCGATGCGCTCATGGCGGCGATCCCGTTAACGAATTCAGTTTCCCCCACGACGCGCAGGGGCACAGGCCCATCTCTTTTATACATGGAGCCGCATTCGATGAAGACGGTGGAGACGATGTTATGACCGCTGTTCATATCCAGTAAAATTTCATCTAGGAGATATCGCGGGTCGACCCGTTCGGTCCGAAATTCCCATAAATGGTGATGTGGGTCGCAAATCGGTAAACCCGGCTCCAGAGCGTCTTCTTGCACTAAATCGAGCCACGCGTCATTCGTCGCCATGTTCTGACCTCTCCTGAAATTTTAAATACGGGCTGGTTACGGTATTATAGCGTTATCCAAAGGTGCGTTGAAAAGAAGTTAATTTAGATTTGTCCGGACCCATATTTAAAGGAGCCCTCGAATGGCACACAAGTGAGTCTTGGCTACTGTGTCTTGCCATCGCCAATCCCGGCGCGCTATTGAATAGATATGGTATGGGGGAGGACGGCATGGACTGGTTGGAAGTCAACGGCGCGAGTTTGCGCTATGAATTGAGCGGTTGCGGCGGCGAAACGGTGCTGCTGGTGCATGAACTGGGTGGTGCGTTGGACAGTTGGGACCCGGTCATGCCTGCCTTGCAGCAGGGTTTCCGCGTATTGCGGTACGATCAGCGCGGTTTTGGTCAATCCGAAAAGGCGCGCGGCACGTTGGATGTGGACGACATGACCGCCGATATGGCAGGGTTGTTGGATGCTTTGGGGCTGGACGCGCCGTGCCACGTTGTGGGCATTGCGCTGGGGTCAGGGATCGCGATGCGGTTCGCGGCGCAATATCCGGACCGGGTAAAAAGCCTGTTTGCCGCCAGTCCCGCGACGGGTGTGAAGGAAGAACGCCGGCAAGCGTTGTTGGCGCGCGCGACGGCGGTGGAGGAAAGCGGCATGCGGCCGATTTGCGAAGCCAGTTTGAAAGCCTCCTATCCCGATATCTTGCGCGGTGATCAGGAGCGCTTCGAGGCCTACCGGCGGCAATGGCTCACCAATGACCCGTTCGGGTTCGCCGCCATTAACCGCATGCTGGGTGTTATGGATATGCAAGGTGATTACGCTAAAATTGCCTGCCCGGCGCTCGTGGTTGCGGGGGAACATGACGGATTGCGGCCTCCGGAAGCGATCCAAGCCATGGCCGACGCCATGCCGAATGCAACCTACCTTATGGCGGCGGACACCGGGCATTTCATGCACGTCCAGACACCGGAAATTTTTCTAAATCTTGTGACGCCTTTCATGAAAGGCGTCTAATTAATTTAATCAAAGGGAAGAAACCAAAAATGGCGCTTATCGAAAACAACGTCCTTATGACCACCAAATATGGCAAGATGCCGGCCTTTGTCGCCTGTCCGGATGAAGTGGGCAGTTTCCCCGCCATCATTTTATATATGGATGCGCCGGGATTTCGTGAGGAGTTGTGCAACATGGCGCGCCGCATCGCCAAGAATGGCTATTTCTGTGTGTTACCAGACATGTACTATCGGTTGGGCGTGATTCGCTTTGACATTCCGCGGCGCACGGACGAAATGTCCGTCCTTATCAAGGGTGCCATGAATTCCTTGACCACTGAATTAGTCGCGGAGGATACGGCAGGAATTCTGGCTTTCATCGATTCGCAGGACAAGGCGAAAACCGGCCCCGTTGGCTGCGTTGGCCATTGCATGAGTGGTCAACACATCACCGTCGCCGCCGCGCTCTTCCCAACCCGAATCGCCGCTGCCGCGTCCCTGTACGGCGTCGGCATCGTCACGGAAGATGAAAATTCGCCACATAAAATGGTCGATAAAATCCAGGGCGAATTGTTTTATTCCTTCGCCGAAACCGACGGGGCCGTGGAGGATCACGAAATTACAGATTTGAAGGCGGCGCTAGACGCGGCTGGAACGAATTACATAATGGAGCGTCCGGCGGACACCCTGCACGGATATATGTTCGCCGAACGCCCGGCGTACAATCCTGTCGAATCCGAAGCTGCATGGGGCAAGCTGTTCGCGCTTTGGGAACGGAATTTGAAATAACCCGAAACGTAAGGACACAATCACATGCAAACCGAAAACCGGCAATTCCTACTCGCCGAACGGCCCAACGGCGCGCCGACGGCGGAAACGTTCAATATGGTCACGACGACCATTCCGGAACCGGGTGAGGGGGAACTGCGTATCCGGACGATCTACCTGTCGCTGGACCCGTATATGCGTGGGCGGATGAATGCGGAACGGTCTTACGCAGAACCGGTTGCCGTGGGCGCGGTCATGGAAGGCGGCACGGTTGGCGTGGTCGAAGCCTCCCGCCACGCAGGTTTCGCCGACGGTGATCTCGTCGTCGGGCGCACCGGCTGGCAGGACTATGCGTTGTCCGATGGCGAAGGCCTGCGCAAGATTGATCCGCCTGTACCTGGTGGGCCCCCAATTTCAACCGCGCTTGGGGTGCTGGGTATGCCGGGACTGACTGCCTATACGGGCTTGCTGAACATCGGCAAACCCCAACCGGGCGAAACCTTGGTGGTCGCGGCGGCATCTGGCGCGGTCGGCAGCGTCGTTGGGCAAATAGGCAAGATCAAGGGCTGCCGGGTTGTTGGTGTTGCGGGCGGGCTGGAAAAATGTCGCTACGTCGTGGACGAATTGGGCTTCGACGCCTGTTTGGATCATCGCGCTGCGGATTTTGAAGACCAGCTTGCCGCCGCCTGCCCGGACCGGATTGATGTATATTTTGAAAATGTCGCAGGTCGAGTTTTGGAGGCGGTTATTCCGTTGTTCAACTTCTTCGCCCGGATGCCGGTATGTGGGTTGATCGCGCAATACAACATGACGGATTTGCCGGGCGGCCCGAACAAACTGCCGATGCTAATGCGCGCGGTGCTTACCAATCGCCTGGCGATGCGCGGGTTTATCGTACGGGAATTTTGGTCCCAACAGGACGAATTTCTGCAGGAAGCAGTGCAGTGGATCAAAGACGGCAAGCTAAAATATAAAGAATACCGGGTCGCTGGGCTGGAACGTGCGCCGGAGACCTTGATCGGTCTGTTGAAAGGCGAAAACTTTGGCAAAGTGGTTGTGGAAGTATCTCCCGATCCGACCCAGTAAGGAATTATATCATGAAAGCGGCTGTGATCGGCGAGTCTGGATTGGAAATACGCGACGCACCCATCCCCCGACCAAAATCAACCGAGGTGCTAGTAAAAGTCCGTGCGGCGGGGTTGAACCGCGCCGACCTTTTAATGGCGACGGGGCGCTTTCAAGGATCGCATGGCGCCGCCGGGGTGGTTGCTGGGCTGGAATGGGCGGGCGAGGTCATTGAAGTTGGACGCGATGTGACTAACGTCAAACGCGGTGACCGTGTAATGTGTGCGGGTGCCGGCGGCTACGCTGAATTCGCGGTGTGTGATTGGGGTCGCGCGATGGTTATTCCGGCTAATAACATGACCTATGAACAGGCGGCGACCCTGCCCGTGGCGTTGGCGACCATGCATGACGCCGTGGTCACCAATGGCAGGCTCATCGACGGCGAGACGGTATTAATTCAAGGTGCCAGTTCTGGCGTCGGCTTGATGGGAATGCAAATCGCTAAACATAAGGGTGCGAAGCTGGTAATTGGGACATCGACGAATGCCGAGCGCCGCGAACAACTGCATGAGTATGGTGCCGATCTGGCGATGGACTCTGCCGATCCTGATTGGCCTGACCAGGTGATGAACGCTACCGATGGCAATGGTGTTAACTTGATTGTCGACCAGATTTCCGGTGGGGTCGCCAATCAGAACTTAGCGGCGGCGGCAATTCTGGGGCGCATCGTGAATGTCGGTAGGCTCGGTGGTTTCAAGGGCGAATTTGATTTCGACATGCACGCGTTAAAACGCATCGATTATATCGGCGTCACCTTTCGCACCCGCTCGGTCGAAGAAGTTCGCGACATTAGCACCCGGATGCAGGCGGATCTCTGGAACGCGGTGGAATCAGGCGCGTTGCGACTGCCCATCGACCGGAGCTTTGCGCTAGACGACGCGGCGGCGGCGCAAGCCCATATGAGCGCCAACCATCATTTTGGCAAAATCGTCCTGACCGTTTAAACCGCGCGCGTGTGACGGTTTTTTAGGGCATTGAAAATTCGAACTAGGGCGTCGGAGGCGTTATGGAGAAATGTGTTAACCAAATCCCTCGAACCGGGGTGCCCAGTTTTCGATGACCTGCAGTTCGTGTTTATTCAAGGGTGTGGCAGCGGGAAATTTTCGGATTATGCCGTTCAATTTCCGGTCCAGTACCGCGGTGTCCAGGGTCAATTCGAAGAAATCTCCCAGCACGCTGATTTGAGCACGATCTTTCGTAATAGTTTCGTACCGAATTATTTTAATATCGTTAACGCGGGCCACGTGAAGAAATGACGCCATCAAATGGTGTGACATTGCGAAAACCGGTTCGGCGCTGTTTATAGGCCACCGGAGCGTCAGCCACCGTCCCGTCTTGTGCGGGTTGCGTGTCGTAAGTGGGCTCCATCCGCTGGGACGACAGAAAGAAACTCAGCGGATCGCAGATTAAAAAGGCAATTTTGCAATTGGGGAACGGCCAGCGCAGATACGGCGCGAATTATCCGTCCAGCCGCATGAATTTGGCACCCCAGCGCGTGTGCTTCGTTCTGGTCAACGGATCTGCGAGAAGGGATTTGAACATTGCAAAATTCGCAAGTTTTTTGCTGAAAGACGCGCGTCTGGTTTCCGTCGCGCAACGCGACCAATAAATCGCGCTGGTATCCAAGATGCCAAAAGCCAAGATATTTTAGGCAAGCGCCAAGCGTTGTCGTCCCGGTTTTGTTAAACCCGACCCTGGGTATTTTAGGTCCCCGCCGATCCTACAAAACGTATATTATTGATTTTTCTCATGTTTTGTTGACTCTGCGGTGTGGGTTTAAAATGTCACCGCTTCGATCTTATTGCCGTCCAGGTCGCGAATAAACGCTGCGTAATAAGTTTTGGTGTATTCTGGTCGGGGCCCCGGCGCGCCTACACTTGCGCCGCCTGCGTTGAGGGCGGCTTGGTGAAAGGCGTCGATTTGGGCCTGTTCGCGGGTGCGTAGACAGACGTGAACGCCGGAATCGGACGTTTTTAATTCTGGCCGGTGATTGATCCAGAATTCTGGGTATTTTTTGCCATACCCAACCGTCCCTGCCCGCGTCACCAATCGGTCGAGCCCGATGGCACCCAACACTGTGTCATAAAACGCGGCGCTGGCGTCCAGGTCGCGCACGCCGATGGAGATATGGTCGATCATAGAGCGCCTCCGAGATTGTGGTTTCTACATATACCCCATGCCGGCGACACCCGTGCTCAAGTCCATGCGCTCCATCAATGTCTTGCCGACCATGTTGCGCAGCAATTCGGTGGTGCCGCCGCCCAACGAGCCGTAGCGCACGCCGGTATAGTTGCGCGCTACCAGAAA
Organism: Alphaproteobacteria bacterium; assembly: GCA_028822585.1. Classification (GTDB taxonomy): domain Bacteria; phylum Pseudomonadota; class Alphaproteobacteria; order UBA8366; genus JABJJH01. The sequence continues at coordinate 12,975 of JAPKDL010000035.1, forward strand.
ATCATTGATGAAACCGTAGCCTCCGTGAATTTGCACGCCTTCGCTACACACCTGGATTGACATTTCATTGACAAAAATTTTAGCCATTGCTGCCAGGGTTGGGTCGGGAAACGGGTCGGCGCTGGCCGCCGCGCGATACAACAAACCGCGGCCCGCCTCGATCTGAATGTACATGTCCGAGATTTTCCAGCGCATGCCCTGGAAGTCGCCAATGGGATGCCCCTGCACTTCGCGTTCGCGCATGTATTTTACTGATGCCTCCAACGAGGCCTCCGCCATGCCCAGGCAGATCGATGGGTTAAGGCAACGCTGGGTGTTGAACGCGCTCATCAATTTACGGATAGCGCCTTCCTTGAGCACCAGATTTTCCAACGGGACCTCGACGTTATCGAAACGAAGGTCGGCCAGTTTTTCGCCGCCGATGGTGTGATAGCACGCATCCGCGGTTAGTCCGGGTGTATCCTTTTCAATTAGAATGCAGCCGATGCCTTTGCTACCTTCCACGCCATTTACGCGGGTGAAGACGATGAACATGTCGGCTTCTTCGGCGCGGCTGATCAGGGTTTTGGCACCGTTCAAGATAACCTTGCCACCTTTGATTTCGGCGTTGGTGCGCATTCGGCCCAAATCAGACCCGACGTCGGGTTCGGTCATACATATTGCCAGGATTGCCTTGCCGACGGCGATGTTTGGTAGCCATTTTTCCTTAATCGACTTCGGCGCGAAGGTGGAAATGATGCGGGTTTGTGAACCAACCTCGCCAAGCACCGCCATGGAGGTGACGTAGCAGCTCTTGGCGATTTCCTCCAACACCAGCATGGTGTCGAAGACATTCGCGCCCATGCCGCCATATTCTTCCGGCACGGTCATGCCCAAGATGCCGGTTTCCGCCAACGCCGCCATGTTTTCATGGGGGAAGGTGCCGTCGAGCCAGCGCTTGACGTTGGGTTCGATCACGTCTTTCCGGACCTTGCTTACGGTGTCCAACATTTGCCTTTGCTCGTCGTTCAATTCAAAATTAAACACAATCTTCTCCTTACAAATTTAAATCCGAGACGGCATCCACGAGCCCCTCGATGGTCGAAAATACCCGCGCCCCGGCATTTTCCAGCGCTGCGCGTTTGGATTTTGCCGATCCGAACGCGCCATATACCATCGCGCCCGCATGTCCCATCGTGACGCCTTCTGGGGCGCTGCTGCCCGCAATGACGGCGAACACCGGCTTGGTGAAATTTTCTGCGGTGATCGCTGTGGCCAGGCTTTCTTCTTCGTCACCGCCAATTTCACCAACGATCACCAACGCCTTGGTTTCCGCATCCTGTTTGTAGAACGGTACAAGGTCGGCGAAGCGCGTGCCCTTGACCGAGTCGCCGCCAACGCCCACCCAGACTGATTGGCCGATATTGCGCGCTGCCAGACGGTATCCGACTTCGTAAGACAATGTGCCGCTTTTCGACATCATGCCCACAGACCCCGGTTGCAAAGCGACATTGGGCAGGAATCCAAGTTTTAATCCGATTGAGGGGATCGCCATACCCGGCGTCGAGGCGCCGACCCAGAAAATTCCCAACTCTCGCGTGATCCGGGACGCGCGCAACGCGTCATGCACGGGAATACCTTCGGCGACGCACACCACGGTGGGGATACCCGCCTGGGCGGCTTCGATGACGGCGTCGGCGGCCAAATCAGGGCGAACCAGGACAATGGTCGCCGCCGCTCCGGTCGCTCTCACCGCCTCCGCGCAAGACTTGAACACAGGCAGGCCATCGACGTCTTCGGTTGAAGATTTAGGCGACACGCCGCCAACGATGTTGGTGCCATAGGCGCGCATCAGTGCGGTGTGGAGCTGACCCTGGCGCCCGGTGATGCCTTGGACGATAACCGGAGCGCCTTTTTCGATACGGGGATTAATCATGATGACGTCCCCCGGTTTAAATGGCTGGACGCCAACGCGATGGCTTTGGCGAGGTCGGGTTCCAGTGTGATCGGTTCGCCGGACTCTTCAATAATCTTGCGGGCGTCCTCTAACCCGTTGCCGACCAATCGTGCAACGACGGGAACCTGCAATCGGGGCGTTTCCTTAAACGCCCGCAACAGTAATTCGGTGAATTCGCCCAGATGCGTAATTCCGGCGAAGATATTCACCAGCACCACGCCAACATTGGGTCCGTCCGCCATCCAGTTCATCACCTGAATGATGCGCGAAGGGTCGCCGCGCAATCCGCCGGACCGCAGGTCGAGAAAGTTAAACGGCTTCAAACCGGAGCCGATTAGCTCATCAACCAACATCATGGAAAGGCCCGCGCCCGTGGTAAGCAATCCAATTTCACCCTGGGGGTCGATCTCGACATAATCGAAACCGTGGTCCCGCTTGGCTTGTGTCTCCCAATACACGGGGTCGCGCGCATCGATGAATTTCGAGACTTCCGGTTGCCGGAACAACGCGTTTTCGTCGATCACCATTTTGGCGTCGCCCGCCACCCAACCGCCATCGTCCAGAACGAAGAGCGGATTAATTTCCAACATCATGGCTTCGTGTTGGAGAAAGGCTGGAACCAGACGCGCTGCCGCATCTGTGATCACTGTTTGGAGCGCATCGGGTTGATCCGCTGCCAGCGCATTTGTCGCTGCGATCATTGACGCTTCGTCCGGCGCAGCAATTTTTGATTTCAACGCCTCGCCACCGTCTTCGATATCAACGCCGCCATCGGGGGCGAACAACACACGGACACCGCCCGCGCCAGGGTCCAGAATAAATCCTAGATAGCTTTCATGTGCGTCTTTGACCTGGGCTTCCACGCGCACCGAATGTACGTGACGGCCCTTGATTTCCAAACCCAGAATTCGCGTGACCGCGGCATCCACCGCGTCGCGCGTGTTGGCCAGCGCAATGCCGCCCGCCTTGCCGCGTCCCCCGACGCTGACCTGCGCCTTGACTACCCAAGGCCCTGGCGCGGGTAACGTCGCGTCATTTAAAGGGGAGGTTAACAATATTCCTTCGGGAACCGGCACCCCCGAATTGGCGAGCAAAAGCTTCGCGTCATGTTCAAGCAGAAACATAATGTCCTTACGGTTACGTGGAGGGGGGCGAACAAAAACCCATGAATGCCGAGAATCACCCTCGCTTTGTAATCAGGAGTCCCGACATTTGCCAGATTCAAATCAGACAACGTTAAAATGGGCTGAATTTCCCGGGGGCGTTTTGAATTTGCTTTGTCCCGATATTTGGTCTCGAATGCTGACCTTAACTATGACAGTCACGAGGGAGAATACCATGCTATTGGACGTCCGCACCTACACCTGCCACCCGGGTAAAATTAAAGGGCATCTGGCGCTTTACGAAAAATATGGCAAAGAACCGCAAACCCGTCACATCGGGCAGCCGCTCGCCTACATGGTAACCGAAACCGGCAATCCAAACCAGTATGTTCACATCTGGGTTTATGAAAACGCTGGTGACCGGGAAGCCAAACGAAAGGCGATGCAGGCGGACCCGGATTGGGTCAAATACACCCAGGAAAGCGCCAAGTTCGGCGGCCTGGCGAATCAGGAAAATAAATTGATGTCGCCCGTTGGTTTTTTCCCAGACCCGCGATAGGCGATAATTTGTTTCTGTAGGGGGTCTCGATTTCGCGGGGCGCCACGTATGGTGCGCTTGTCGGGTGAGATTCGACTCCCTACACTTGGTCCCACCCCACCATTTTGGGCCACCGCTTTAGCGGCCGATTTGTGAATTGCGAGGGATATCGCCATGGCCGATAATGATTTAGCAAAACAGCGCCGCTTTCTGCTGAAAGTTGAACAGGGAGTCCGGCTGGCTAACCGCGAATTTATTCAGCAACGCATCCCGGACCGTTCTACGGAAATCATGCTGTCCTTTGCGGTGTCCGTGGTGCGGTTGGGTGCGCGGTTTCTGGAAGCGGCCTTCAAGTTTTCGGAAAAAAAACATGGTGACCCGCTGGACAACTTGGAAATTGAAACGCTGCGTCATACACGCGAAATGTACAAAGAAGCGCATGACGCTTTCGTAGTGTTGTGCCATGCTATTAATCGCGGCTACGCCGATCTCATGGATCAGATCGCGGCGACATCAATCCAAAAATCAGAAGAGGTGAACCATGAGTATTAGCGTTGGCTTGGGCATTGCGGAATTCCCGTTTAGTGACGTAAAAGCCTTCTGGCGATGGGCGGCGATGTGCGACGAAGGTGGTGTCAATTCGATTTGGCAAACCGACCGGATGGTGTCGCGTGAACCCTATCTTGAATGCATGACGAGTTTGGCCGCGCTGGTGGGCGCGACAAAGCGCGTCAAGTTTGGGATGAATGTGGCGTCGGCGGGCATCCGTGACCCGCTGATCCTGGCCAAACAATGCGCGACCATCGATATGTTGAGCGAAGGGCGGCTGTTGCCCGCCTTCGGCATTGGCAATATCACCGCGCCGGTATGGACCGCGACAGGACGTAAGACTAAAGGCCGGGGTGCCCGCACGGACGAGGCGCTGGATATCATCAAGCAACTCTGGAGCGGCGAGCCGTTGACGGTCATGGGTGAATTTTTTCACTACGAAAACGCAACAATTTCCCCGCGGCCAGTGCAGAAAAATTTTCCGTTCTGGATTGGCGGGTCCAGTCCGGCGGCAATCCGGCGCACGGCGCGGATCGGCACCGGTTGGTTGGCGGGGCTGGAGACGCCGGAAAAAGTTGCGACGGTCATCAGCGCCATTCGCACCGCCGCCGAAGAGGTTGGGCGTCCCATTGATGATGACCACTATGGTGCCGGCTTTCCATTCCGATTTGGATCTTGGGACGATGATGTCACTCAAAAAGCGGTCGACGCTTACGCCAAGCGCAAGAAAGGTGATCCCAAGGTTTATATGGGCATCGGCGGCGCCGATGAAATAATAGAACGAGCTTGCGCTTATATAGATGCAGGCGTTTCCAAATTCGTGCTGCGTCCCCTCGCGAACGACGACGCGGATTTCCTTGACCAGACGCAAAAGCTGATTGATACGGTCATCCCTGTAGTCGAGGCGATGGAAACGGTCGTTCCAGAGGCCGCCTGACAACAAAATTAGAATTCACGACACGATAAATTAAGAGGGTTGAAATGGACTATAGCGGGAAACAGATCATCGTTACGGGCGGCGCATCAGGCATTGGCCGGGCCACGGTTTTGGCGTTTTGCGAGGCCGGGGGGTCGGTTTTCTTTGGTGATCTGAACGCTGACGGCGCGGCGGAAACCATCGAATTGGCGAAAGGCTTGAAAGGTGACGCAACCTTCTACGCGCTCGACGTGACCGACGAAGCCAAGATCGACGCGTTCGCCGCCACCTTTCACGAGTCCCATAAACAGGCTGATATTGTCGTCAATGTCGCCGGGTGGGATGTCAGTATGCCCTTCATGGATAACGATTCTGACTTCATCCGCAAGGTCGTGGCGATTAACTATCTGGGGCCGGTCTATCTGACGCGCGCCTTCCTGCCGCAAATGATCGAAGGCGATGGCGGCCAAATCGTTAACACCGCCAGCGATGCGGGCCGCGTGGGCTCCATGGGTGAAACTGTTTATTCCGGTGCCAAGGGTGGCGTCATCGCCTTCACCAAATCGCTGGCGCGTGAAATGGCGCGCTATCGCATCAACGTGAATTGCGTAGCGCCGGGCCCGACTGACACGCCGCTGTTTGGCGAGGTGCCAGAAAAGCTGCAACAGGCGCTGATCCGCGCTATCCCCATGCGTCGCCTCGCCACGCCGGAAGACATTGCAGGATCAATTCTGTTCTTCGCTAGTGATTCGGCCAGCTATATCACCGGTCAGGTGTTGAGCGTCAGCGGCGGCCTCACCATGTCGGACTAAACCCGTATGCGACCGGGAGACGCCGTCTCAAAGGACCGCGCGGCCGCAATGGTCGTGCAAGGTCTGTGGTTTAAACGCTTGATCCCCTGAGCCCTTCCTTATCCCTCCCGCGCTAAAGCTCGGCTGATCCAATCTTTGGATGTCGTTCGATCCTTCGTAAATCCGCGTAACCTGCGTGTCGCGCAGGATGCGTTCCAGTGGATAGTCTTCAAGATACCCATTCCCGCCGAGCGTTTGTAGCGCATCCGAACACACCTTTTCCGCCATGTCGGTTGCGGTTATTTTCGCCATTGGCGCTTCCGCCAGACAGGGCCGCCCGGGCGTCGTGGAGAGCGCTAGCGTGGCGCACTAACTGCCGGGCGGATTCAATCTCGGTCGCCATATCTGCCAACCGGAACCCGACCGCCTGATGATCTATAATAGCCTTGCTAAAAGTTTTGCGTTCCTTGGCGTAGGCCAGCGCCGCGTCAAAGGCTGAGCGTGTCAAGCCCACCGCTTGGGATGCGATGCCGATGCGGCCGCTTTCCAGATTGGCCAGCGCAATCTGGTAACCTTCGCCTTCCTCGCCCAGCCGTTTTTCCAGGGGGACCGCGACATCTTCCGGTACGATTTGGCAGGTGTCGGACGCCCGTTGGCCCATTTTGTCCTCAATTCGCGTTACCAGGTACCCCGGTGTTTTGGTAGGGACGATAAAGGTGCTGATGCCGCGCTTGCCGCTATCGGGCATGCCCGTCCGGGCGAATACCAGCGCGTTATCAGCGTTGGATCCGGTGGTCACGAACTGTTTTGTACCGTTTAAGACGTACTGCGCACCGTTTCAGTCCGCGCGCGTGCACAGCGTGGACGCGTCCGACCCCGCATGGGGTTTGGTTAGGCAAAAGCGGAGAGATGTTTTCCCGTCGCCAGGGCGGTTAGAAATTGTTCCTTTTGCGAATCGGTGCCGAATTGTAGGATCGGCAGGCACCCGACGGAATTATGCCCGCTCATGATCGTGGACACCGCCCCGCATCCCGCCGCGATTTCCTCCAACGCCGCGCTATAGGCCAGGTGCCCAGTGCCGACGCCGCCCCATTGACCGGGAACCAACATGCTCAGGAAGCCCTGTGCACCCATATCCGCCAACGCATCGCGTGGGAATGTGGCGTTGCGATCCCATTCGGCGGCGTGCAGCGCCAATTGGTAGGTAGCGAATTTCCGTGCGGCCTCCTGGATCAGGATCTGTTCGTCATTTAACTGCATGTCGGATCCATTAGCCCCTGCGGGTGCCTCTATCGCCTTCTAAATCCGCAGGCTTGAACAACCATAATGCCAGCGGCCCAACGGCCATGATAAAGGCTATATGCATGAATGCGACGCCCCACGCAAACGGAGTGGCCCCGCCGGGCCCGCTCGCCATATCCAGAATCATCCCCATTGCCAAGGGTCCCACAAACCCTCCCGCATAGCCCAGCGTTGAATGCACTGCCATGATGGCGCCGCGTTGGCCGGGCAGCGCGCTGCCTACCGCGCCTGCTGTCAGCGATGATGAATCCGCCCAGATCAATGCCGCGTAAATCAACACCACCACGGTGGCGACCGAGTAGGAAATGGCGCTGGCAAACCCGATCACGGATGCAGTGGCCATGGACAACAACATGACGATGAAGATGTAGCGCCTCCGCCCAAATTTTCGCGCCAATTCATTGCCCGATACGCTGGCCCAAACCCCCAACAGCCCCATCGCGGTCGCAACCGCTGTCGGGGTCAGCCAATCCGATACCCCACCGCCTTGGTTAACCGCGATGAAGGCCAAAAACACCACGACCCAGGCGCGCAACGTGTTCATTTCCCAAGTATGTACGCAATACCCCAAGGAATAAGCCAGCGCGGAACGGTTGCGTAGCGCCGGGCGAAAATCCAGTAGGGCTGTTTTCGGCTCTTCGACCGGAACCGGTTTACGCGACGGCAGGAACATCGCCATCAACACAAACGCCATGCCGGTGCCCAGCCCGCCAATAGCAACGCCCCAGCGCCACCCGAACCACGCCGCAATGGTGCCAGAAATAAGAAACGACGCCGCTCCGCTAATGCCGACGCTGGCCGCATGCGCCGCCACGGCGCGGGACTGACTGGGCCCTTCGACAAAGTCACTTAACGCTTTCAGCCCTGGCATATAGGTGCCCGCCCAACCAACGCCCCACAGGGTCCGGAACATCACCGCCCACCAAAACCCGTCGGCAAAATAGGCGTACCCCAACGCTGAAAATGTCGTGGTGGCGACGCCGAACATATAAATTCGTTTCGGGTCGACCCGGTCAGTTAGCGACACTAAAACCGGAGCGGACAAGGTGTACCCAGCATAGAACATACCGATGACCCACCCTGCTTCGGTGTTGGTCAACGACCATTCGTCAATAAACGATGGCAACAATGCGGGAATGGAATACGCGCCAATCTGGGCAAGCGTCTGCGCCAGACAAACAAGCGCGACGATGCGGACATGAGACACGGGCGGCGGACTTTCGGTGAAAATACTGAATGAAGCGGCAGCTTATCACGCTCAATCGGCCCCGCCAGCCTGACATGTTAACCCTCACCCCATTTCCGGTTAGCCTGGGTATGTCTCGGTTAACATTTCCGCCAATTGGCGGCAGTTTAATCAAGGTAGGTTCAACGGCTTCCGGCTTGGCTTCCTGTTCGATCTCGAGTTCGTCATTAGCACCGATCAAGCACTGAGCTGGAAACAAACAGTGCTGGTTGGGTCTCAAAGGAATTCCTCATGACACAAATATAACAAATCTCAGGCCTATGTCCGAGACTTTTGCAGAGGTCTCGACAATATAATAACTTTTTAGGAAACTACCTATTTTACCGTCAGCGCACCTACGTCCTTCACCGCGCATTCCCACACGGTCAGCATATGCCATCCCAGGTCGTCCAGCGCGGCGGTCGATTTGGCGTCCCGCATGTGGTTGTGGTCGATTTTCGCCACCCAGTAATCCGTGTTGGTTGTCGGTGTGCGGGCCGCGCCCCGAACGCCAAATCGGGTTTGCCTGAAAAATCTGCGCGGTGCAGTCGGAAGGGGCAACCCATCGAATGCATCAGACGGCACACGATCATTTCCAGCGTGGTGTCCCAATTTTTCACCGCGCGCATGGTACGGGGCTGGACGGGGTCGACGGTTGTTGAAGGGGGTATCGTGAGTTAGGCCGCCGCGCGGGCGTCGTTTGCCGTAAGAATCGGCTCCAAAATATGTGCAGCTATATGCCGGACGACCGGCACCGCGACGCCATCCCCCACCAAATGCAGCGCCGTGTTGGTCCGGTCTGGCAATTTATAAGAGTCGGGCAGCCCCATCAATCGGGCGGCTTCACGCGGCGACAACAGGCGGGAGCGGATCGACGCTCCTTCGACCACCAGCAGAATTTGACGGCTCGACCCACCGGACGGTGTGCGCAAACATCCGGAGACCTCGTCGAAACGTATTTCGGCGCGCTGATGTTTTATGCCGTTCGGATCTGTACGCGTACGGCGGAATATCGTGCCCACGACGCGGCGTCCCAATTGTTGGGATAGGCGTTGGGCGTCGGCGACCTTGGCGCGGTGGCGTGGCACCATTAGGTTCAACAGATAATCCGTATCGTTGCGCCATTCCACGCCCTGGGGGTCGTCCTCGATCAAGGTGGCCAACGATGTGTTGCGTGTCGAAGGTGCCGGTAAATCCCACCACAGCCAATTTTTGGCGCTGTTTGACGGCAGCCATCCCGAAATCTCAATCAGTTTGTTAGGATGCCATAATGGGGATGGTATTTCTGAAATACAGCCCGCCGGTACCGTTACATCACTGCGAATCCCAATAATGAACAGGCGCGGGCGCGATTGCGGCACGAAATGCACCGCATTTATCATTACGGCCCCATACCGGTAGCCAAAATCAGCAAATGCCGCCGCCAGCGCCGCAAAATCCGTTCCGCCATGAGATGTCAGCGCGCCATACACGTTTTCCAGAACGATTAGGCCTGGCGCGCGGCCTTCATCGCCCAACCCTCGCATCAAATTCCAGAACGTCCAAAACGCGCTACTTCGTCCTCCCTCCAGGCCCCGCCTGGCGCCCGCCAGTGATAAATCCTGGCACGGAAACGACGCCCAGGCCATGTCGGGGCGTCCCGGCAAATCATCGGTAGTGACAGCCGCGACATCGCCCAACACGAATTCAGCGCCGCCATCATGGTTGGCGCAGTAAACATCGGCCTTGTGCGCGTCAAAATCATTCGCGAACGTACAATTCCAGCCGGGGCCGAGACCCACTCCGGCCATGCCGCCGCCCGCGAAAAAATCATAGTATTGGTAGGTCATGCCGCCACCGTTTGCATATGTGGAAGAGTGCCCCGGAACAGCGCGGGCGGCAAGATGGAAATGTTGTTTATCCTTACGCGCTCGCTCGGTCATTCTTCGTCTTTCCTTCGGGCGTGGCGGTGTTATGTTGTCCTTGTTATCCAACTAACGAAAACACCTAACATGGAGGATGTCTTCTTGATTGAAGCAGGCAGCAAAGCGCCAGCCTTCACCATGACCAACCAAGACGGGTCATCGGTGTCGCTGGACGATTTCGCGGGCAAGTACGTCTTGCTCTGGTGGTATCCAAAAGCCGATACCCCTGGATGAACTATTGAAGGCAACGGGTTCCGTGATAGAATCCAAGATTTCAATGATCGTAACGCCGTGATTCTCGGCGTAAGTTGGGACCCGGTAGCGGACAACGCCGGGTTTCGTACCAAGTTTGATTTTCCGTATGATTTGTTGAGCGACCTTGACCGCTCTGCGTCGGTTGCTTATGGCGCGGCGGAAAATGAAGAGGCGGCACGGACTAGCCGCATCTCCGTCCTCGTAGGCCCGGATGGCAAGGTCGCCGTCGCCTATGAAAAGGTGGTGCCGGCGGAACATCCTGATCAGGTTTTGGCGGATTTAGATCGCCTGAAATAAGGATACTCGTTTATTAAAGTGGCGGCGACGTTTGGCAACAAGCGTCGCCGCTATTTTTTATGCGCGGCTGCCCTAAACATCACGCGTCATGTTCCACAGTTTTTCCACTGAACGATGCCAGTCATCGGCGTAGCGCTGGCGCGGCTGGAAGACCAAATGTTGAACGCCGATATCGCGGAACTCGGCGATTTGGCGTTTCATATCGTCCGTATTTTCTTCCAAACCGTCCCATTGCAGCCGCGTGGAAATGGCGAAGGAGTCTTCAGGCCGCGCCTCGCGAAGCTTTACGATATGGGTGCTCAAATCTTTTTTATTGCTGCCCGGCGCGTGCCATCCATCGCCGAACGCTACCGCTCGGTTTAACGCCGCGTCCGACATGCCGCCAACCCAGATGGGGATATGCCTGTTGGGGCGCGGATTGGCACGCATGTTGACCATCTGACCGCCCGTCGCCGTCGCGTCGAAGTTCACCGGGTCTTCGGTCCAGCACGCGCGCAGCATGGCGAGCGTCTCATCCGTTCGTTTGCCACGTTCGTTGAATGGCACGCCGAGTGCATCGAATTCCTCGCGCAACCACCCGGCCGCCGCGCCGACGATCAAGCGCCCGCCGCTCATCAAATCCAGCGAGGCGAGCATCTTCGCCAACACCAGCGGGCGCCGCATGGGCAGCACCAGCACCGAGGTCCCCAGCCCAACTCGTTTGGTCGCCGCCGCCGCCCAGGTCAAGGTGACAATGGGTTCATGGATATACGCGGTCGGTGGATAGGGCGCGCCCTGAGGGATCGCCAGATGGTCGCTGACCCAGATATCGTCATAGCCAAGGCCTTCGGCGTGCGTGGCGGCTTTCGTCACCGAGTCCGGTCCGGACGCCTGCCCGAATTGTGGCAGATGAATTCCAAATTTCATAACGTCCCTCCCGTGGGTTGTTCTCTTGCGGGCCAGTGTACGGCGAACCGGTGGTGTGAGGAAAGCTGCAAGGTTTTGCGCAAAACAAAATTTTTATAGTATATTAAATTTGGAGTTATCGCGGTCACTGAAGCTCATTTCGGCTTTCCTTAGAGTGCCTACATTGTGACGACAGAATGTTCATCGAATTGAAATGGGATGGGGCCTTAAGAATGAGTGGACGCGTATGTGTGAGTCAACAGAGATGTCACGACAAGAAAAAGAATTGAATCAAGATGCGCGCCATGGGCTTCCTGGTCGGCTCCGCTCTTTTAATCTTATTTCTGCTGTCCAAGGTACGGGTCGCCTTGATGATGATATGCAATGTCGGTGCGGTGTTTCGCCAGGTCTCCCGAATGTCCCGCAACGGAAGGACAGTCTCCGGTTTGAAGTACCAATGCGGAAATACTGGTCAGAAGCCAATCGGTTCAATCGGTTTCTCGTGGGGACGAGGCTTGCCACCTTACCGAAAATATTAAACGTCGTGACTGGCGAACTGAGCTTCTTCAACCCCGACACCGTGCGACCGTCACTGTTCTGGTCATAAGCGTTGCCCCAAATTTTAGCCTGTCCGTGATATGACGCGTCAGCTGTCTTGCGTTACGTGTGGTCCGTAGCGGTCAAAATCTGGTTGGTTTTCCGGCATGGCAGCCTGAAATTCTGGCAAGGTGAGGCAGGCTTCGTCAACGGCGTTCAACAAGGGATAGGGCGTGACATCACAGCCAAAGCGGCGCGCATTCAACATTAAGGGTGTCAAATACACATCCGCCATGCCTGGCAAGTCGCCATAACAGAACTCCGTTTCACGCGTTCGGCGGCGCAGCATTTCCTCCAGGCTCGCTAAGCCTTCGGCGACCCAGTGATGGTACCAGGTGCCGGTTTGGTCTCCGGTCAGGTTAAATTCGTCGGACAGATAGTTCCGCACCCGATGGATGTGCAACGGGTGAATGTCGCATGCGATCAATTGCGCAAAAGCTCGCACTTCCGCCCGATCGATGGGGTCTGCAGGCAGCAAGGACGGGGTGGGAAACACTTCTTCAATGTATTCAAATATCGCCGTCGATTGCGCAACGATGCGTCCGTTTATTTCCAAGGCAGGCAATAACCCTTGCGGGTTGACTTTACGATACCCGCCCGGACCTAAATCCTTGTGGCAGATATATTCAAACGGGACGCTTTTTATGTGAAGTGCGGTGCGGATGCGCTGTCCGGCGGAGTTTCGAAAATAATTATACAGCTTCATGGCCATGGGCCCTAATAACCAAGGATCGGTGGCATGCCAATACGGTCGGTGGCGGTTCCCAACTTGGACTCGATGGCCAGCGCCACGGCGAGCACCCGTTCATCCGCGTCCAACGGTGCCATAATCATAAGTCCGACCGGCATGTTCTCCGCATCCAGCGCAACGGGTAGGGACACGGCGCAAAGCTGCAGCAGATTGGCGATCATGGTGTTGTTGAGGATCGCCATGTTCTTCGCCCGGTATTCGGCGTCATCCGTAACCGATTGAATCGTCGGCGGGGTGATGGGCAATGTCGGGCCGACGATCACATCAACATCTGCGATCCGGTTGGCGATGCCTTGGGCCAACTCGTCAAGGCGTGCTTTGCGGTTTAAATAATCAATGGCCGGAATGTTTTCCATCGCTTCGAATCGCGCTGACACATTGGGGTCCAGCTCGGTCTTGTGCGGTTCCATTTCGGCATTTATGAAGGCGGCGAATTCAGATGCGGCCAAACCGCCGCTCCGAAAAATATCAACGGCTTCCCGGGTTTCCGGCAGGTCGATGTTAGTAATGCGCGCCCCCGCTGCCGCCAATTCGTCCAGCGCCGCCTTGACGCCTTCGGCGATTCCAGGGTCGCAGGATTCGAAAAACCAATCGCAGACGCCAATTTGGACGTCGGCAAGGCCAATATCACGCAGCGCTGCTAAAAACCCAAAGCCTGTGTTTTGCACGCGTGGATCGATGGCCGCGAACCCGAGCACCGCGTCGGACACGCAACGCGCCAACAGGCCACTGGTGTCCAGACTTGTGCTTAAGGGCACGAGGCCGTCCACGGACCATCGGCCCATGCTGGTCTTCACGCCGACGGTTCCGGTCGCGCTGGCGGGAATGCGAATTGACCCGGCGGTGTCACTGCCCAGCGCCAATATGGCGGAGCCTTCCCACAGACTGACCCCGGCACCGGCGCTGGACCCGCCAGGCACGCGATTCTGGTTCCAGGGATTGCGCGGCATGGTCCAATGGGGGTTCGTTCCGATGCCGCCGAACGCAAATTCAACCGTGTGGGTTTTCCCGGTCACGGGCGCCAGGGATCGACGCAACGCGCGCACGACAGGGCCCTCGGCTTCCCATTTTACGGAGAGTTGCGACTTGGCGCCGGCGAATGTCGGATAGCCGGAAACGCCATATAGATCTTTGACAGAAACCGGTACGCCCTGCAGGGGACCTAGATCAATACCGGCTTCAAACGCCGCATCGGCCGCCGTGGCTTCCAGCCGCACGCGATTTGGTGTCCAGGTTTTGTAGGCGTTCAGCCCGTGACGGTCCTGATTTTTGATTGCTTCTTCGACCAACTCCGCGCTTTTGATGGTGCCGGAGCGGAGGTCGTTCGCCAAAGCCTCGATGGGCCGATAGATGTTATTCGCCATATTTGTTCGAGCTTTCCTAATCGAATCTAATGCGGACCCTGCGGCATTGGCATTGGCATTGGC
>JAPKDL010000036.1 GCA_028822585.1 Alphaproteobacteria bacterium
CGGCGTTACCCCGTGGCGGTGTGTTCTCAGGTGAGGTATGCTCGGGGGAGACGAAAATGTGGGAGGTGCGATATTCATGGCGTTTCTACTCCCATTAAAGAATGGGGTTTGAATACATGCAAATGCCACGCTAATCGTTAGGCATAGTAGTACATGTGAAAACACGTGTGTATTGCCAGACTATGCAGTCTGGTACCTTCCTTAGGGGTTGCGGGGCAATGCATGCCGGGTGACACAGCGTTGTGTGACATGATTTTCCGCTATCCCTTGGATAACAGGAGACCTCCTCATGTACATCGAACGAACCCATTACTACGCCAAGCCGGGCCGGGTTGGCGACGTCCGGGCGACGCGGTTGCGGGCCTGTGATGTTCGCGAGGCCATCGGGCTATCGCGCGGCGTTATTTTGCATAAGGTGGATCCGGACGAAGACGGCCCTGACGTCGTGTGGCAATGTGAATTCGCGACCCTGGTCGACCACGACCGGGACTTGGCGGCTCGCGCCGATAGTGCGGGCTTTGAAGCGGTCCGGTGCCACATGCGGACGTGCTACGATAAATTTGAACGCCACTTTCAGGAAATCGTGGAGGGTTAGGCGCGATCCGGTGTGGAGCCCCGCTTAAATCCCGATATCCTGCAAATTGTAGTCCCGGATGTCGGCCTTGGCCGCTGCGTTCCAGGGATACGCCTGGGCGCTGTCGGCCAGGGGGGCGTACGCGTAAGGGGTTTCATGGGGGAACCGTTGGCGTCGCGCGTCGACGCCGTATAGAATTAACCGCGCCCGGTGGCGGATATAGGCGTCATCATATGTGGTGATCTCGTTATGAACGCCGCCGCTGCGTACGCCCAGAACGGATGCGCGCCGGTGAAATCCTGCATTGATGGTCACGCGGATGTTGTCGCTGGTGTTGGCGAAGGACCCATGCACCACTTGTCGGTTGGTGATTGCCATGTCGCCGGGGTTGCAGATAAACGGCACGGCGTCCGGAAGGCGTTCGGTGCCGTCGGTATCGCGCAGCATCATGACGTCCAATTTGCCATGGCGATGCGACCCCGGCACGACCCACAACCCGTTCGCCGCGTCGCAGCCGTAAAGCTGCATCATCGAATTGAACCCATGCGTGCCTTCGTCCAGCGCCGGGTCGTCCCAATGGGTCCAACCGTCCTGATGCCACGCGACCGACCCGCCCAGGCGCGGCTCTTTGACCCAAATGGCTTCGTTAAATGGCGTGAAGTCGGGACCGTTGATCGCCTCTGCGATAGCGAGCAAATGTGGGTGACTGTACAGCCGCAAACACGCGTCGGAATGTTGAAGGGATCCGACAAGCACATGCATCACATAATCCGGGGCGTCGGTTGCCGCCTTGGGCTCCAGCATCTTCACCGGGTGGCGGCCGTAATTGGCGTCGGTCCCGCCCATCGGGTCGGAGAGTGGTTTGACCATCCGATACGACCGGCCCTTTAGGTCCGCACCCAGCGCCGGGCGTCCGTGTTTGTCCACCGGGGACCCCTTGGTCGCCGGTGCGCGATCTTGAATTTCGGTAACGCCCTTGGCGATGTCGTCGAGTTCGTCCGCGCCGCAGAAATTTTCGAAGATGTAGAACCCGTGGCGCCAATAAGAATCCAGTATCGCCGGCTCCAGTTTGCCGTCGGCAGTAAAGCGAACCGGCCCCCGATTATCCATGGCGAGCGCCCGTGCTGTGCCCTCTTCCATATAGCGGGTCATGGCGGCTTGATCGGCACCGAAATCGATAGTCATATCGGTCTCCATCTCCAAGTGCGGTCTTTAGGTTACCACAATCTTACTGCGCAGGTTGGCTTGCAGGGTTGAATGCAGGAAGCAGGTTCGCCGTGCGGAATTTGCCAGATCCCCGGCGAAGTCGGCGTCGGGTTCGCTCAAATTTAAAAACAATTTGGTGCCAATGACCGGCGTCTGGCTGCCATCCGAGCCAGGCAGGGGAATATCAATGGCCTGGATCATGCGGTAGTCATGCACCGGGCGTTTCTTGGCTTCGGCGTAGCGGCCCAGTTGGGTCATGAAACAAAAGCCGATCCCTGCCGCAATCAAACACGCGCTGGAAGGTGCGCCGACCGCGCCGGCGTCAGGCGCGCCCAGAAATTGGTAAATGGCGGCGCCGGGCCGCCCAATACCGGAATCCACCGTGAAGATGCCATTGCCTAAGGTGTCGGCGGCTGTTGCGGCGGCGGATACGACCGTGCTGCGATTCTGCACCAAATCAACGCCGCTCCCGCCGCTGGCGATGAAGCTTGGATCGTCGGGGCGAAGGGACATTTTGGCGACATAGGCGGCGCCGGATGCACCTACACCGGATCGTGATGCATCCAGGGCGGCGATGGGTAGCGCCGATGCTTTAATTTCCTGATCCCAATGGGTCAAATCCAGTGCGATTTGTTTGCCGTTCGCAATGACATTGAACGCGCTGGTGAAAACGCTTTTCATCAGATAGCCGGCCAGCACGCTGGACACGGCCTCGAGGGCCAGGCTGGATTTTTCTTGCGCTGATAACGCGTCGCTGTTGATACCGACGGACACATCCGGGTTCTGGCCCAACCCTTCCATGGTGCCCGCCAAGATGGAGCCGCGGAGCGAGTAATGATTGTCCACCGCGACCGAGACGGCGCTGGAGGGAATTCCGTGCGCCGCGGCTTTTTCAACCACCGCGCCCAGGATGGAGCTGGCCAATCCCGCGGCGAAATAGGCCAGCGGTGGCGGCGCCCAATCGGTCCCGCCGAGCGCGGCGCCTTCATCGCACAGGAATTGCCAGGCTTCGCCGGTTTGTGGGCGCAGTATTTGCCCGCGTTTTTGCATCACCTCCATCGGTTCAAACGCCGCCCAGACCCGTTCGAACCCGGAGGGCGGGCCATCCAGCGCGGTGCACGCGTCCAGCAATCCGCCGGAGGGCGGGTCTGCGAGCGGGCCAGTCTGTTCCAGGAACTTATTGGCGTCTGAAAAACCCATGACGGCGCTCCTTCTCGTCCTTAAACGGGCGTGAACTTTGGCAACGTCACCTCGTCGGTGACATCTTCGAACACGACGCTGACCGCCATGCCGATTTTTACCGATTCTGGATCGCACCCGATGATGTTGGTCATCATGCGCGGGCCTTCTTCCAGGGTGACGATGGCCAGCACGAAGGGGGTGGCGTCGGCGAAACCCGGATGCGGTGCCCGGTAATTGACTGAACACGAATAAATCTCGGCCTTGCCGGACGCTTCTTGCCAGTCCAGATCGCTGGACAGGCAGTGGCTGCAGACGCCACGCGGGTAGAATTGAAATTCGCCGCATTCCTTGCATTTTTGAATGATAAAGCGGTGATCCTTCGCGGCCTCCCAATAGGCGGCGGTGTCTTGATAGGGTCGTGGCAGTGGTGGCAACGCCATGATCAGTCCCTCCCCAGAATTATAGTGCCGGTGGACGACAACACGCCCCCGGTGCCATTGCACAGCGCGACTTGCGCGTTTGGAACCTGCCGGGGGCCGCATTCCCCGCGCACCTGACGCACGCCTTCGATGACGGTGAATATCCCGAACATGCCTGGATGGGTGTACGATAAGGCGCCGCCCTGGGTGTTCATGGGGAAATCTCCGCCGGGCGCCGTGCGTTGGTTGGACACGAACGCACCGCCTTCGCCCTTGGCGCAGAAGCCCAGGCTTTCCAGGGTCAGCAGCACGGTGATGGTAAACGAGTCGTAGATTTGCGCGACGTCGATATCGCTATGGGTCAACCCGGAGCGTTCAAACGCCAGCTTGCCCGAAATTGCTGCCGCCGTTTGCGTTAGGTCGGGCATTTGACTGATCATCCGGTGCGTGTGCGCTTCCCCCGTGCCCAGCACCTGGACCGGCGTTTTCTTCAAATCGCGTGCGCGTTCCAGCGAGGTTAGCACCACTGCGCCGCCGGCATCGGTCACTAGACAACAATCCAGCAGATGCAATGGAGAGGCGATGACCCGGGAATTCATCACGTCGTCGATGGTGATCGGGTCGCGCATGCGCGCTTTCGGGTTCATGGACGCCCATTTGCGCGTCGCCACGGCGATTTCTGCCAGTTGTTCGCTGGTCGTGCCGTATTCATGCATGTGCCGTTGGGCGGCCAGCGCGTAGCTGCCGACGGTGGACACGCCATAGGGTTCCTCAAACTGGGACGGGCCGAACACGTCGGTAGATGCCGACATCGGGCCGCCCTTGCCGCCGCGATCGGAAATGTTGGTGCTGCCATGGCAGATCAACGCGACGTCGCAGAGCCCGGTCGCAATCGCCATCGCCGCATGTTCCACATAGGCGACGAAGGACGAGCCGCCGATGGAGGTCGAGTCGGTGAAGCGTGGCGTGATGCCCATATATTCCGCCATCATCATGGAGGAAAACTGACCGCCTTCGGTGATGATGGTCGTGAACAAGCCGTCCACGTCCTTCACGCTCAACCCGGCGTCGTCGAGCGCCAGACGGCTGGCTTCGGCGGATAGCTGGAATTTACTCTTGTCGGGCACCCGGCCCAAATCGGATTCGGCGACGCCAACGATGGCGACATCCCGCATTGCGTTTGCCAAATCACACCTCCCCAATTGTTCGTTCGTTCAAGTTTCCTGTGAATGGTAGCGGCTTGGTCTGGACATTAAAACACCCCGACGATGCTTTTCGCCTCAACGGGTCTCGTGGTATTCCCGGCGCAGAATGTACAACCCGCTGACGATCACCACCGCTGTGCCCGCCACAGTCCAGCCATCGGGCAGGTCGCCCCAGAGTAGATAACCCAGGATTACGGACCAGATGATCGCGGTATAGCGCAACGGTGCCAGCACCTTCGCTTCGGCGTAACGGTACGCGTCTATCATCAGAAACAATCCAATGCAGACGCACAATCCGGTCGCGATCAGCAATCCGATATCGCCAGGCGTGGGCATGACCCAGCCAAACGGCACCGCGACGAGGGATCCTGCCATTCCGAGGAGGCTGGAGGTGAACAAAATCGATAGCGAGGATTCATGCGCCGTCACTTTGCGCGATGTAATGTCTCGCAACGCTCCGCTCAACGCCGCGGCCAGCGGGAACAAGGCCACCCACTGAAAGGCGTCGCCGGTGGGCCGAGTGATGATGATAATGCCAAGAAACCCGACTATCACCGCCGCCCAACGCCGCCACCCGATGTGTTCCCCCAACAGCGGCGTCGCCAGGAGGGTCAGGAACAGCGGTCCGGAAAATGTGATCGCAATGGTGTCGGCTAGCGGCAAATATCCGACCCCCATGATAAATACGATGCCGTTGAAAAATTGAATACCGCCCCATAGGAAATGACCGCGCCAGTTGTTGACTTTTGGCAATTCCCGCCGCCGCGCCGCGATGACCAGAACAATCGCCACGACGACCGCGGAGCGGAAGAACATGATCTCCATCGTCGGCATGGACCCGGACAGCCATTTCAACAGCGCGTTGTTTACGTTCATGAAAAATAGGGAAAATAAGGCGAATGCGACGCCTTTACCGAAGGCGGATTCATGCGAATAATTTGGGGTGCTGTTTGGCATGTCCGCACGCTACGACGGCGTTATCGTTTGAACCAGAGATGTTTGGCGAACCGGGGGTGTTTCCCATATGCTGCGTCTCACGTTGTGCAAAAGGAGCCTTTCCATGAAATTCGGTGTCAATCTTATCAATTTCGGCCCGTCCGCAAATCCTGTCCGTCTGAAAAGCTGGGCGCAACTGACCGAAGCGCTGGGCTTCCACCACCTGCTTATCTCCGACCACCTTGCGGTCACGCGTGATGTGGCGACCAAATACCCGGCGCCGTTTTATGAACCCATCTCCACCTTGGGCTGGCTCGCCGGGGTGACCGAACGCGTCATGATTGGCACGACGGTGTTGATCGTCCCCTATCGCAGCCCGTTGGAGGTCGCCAAATCCTTCGCTAATATTGATCAGTTAAGCGGTGGGCGAGTGATATTGGGCGTTGGCGCCGGGTGGGCGGAACAGGAATTCAACGCTCTCAACGCGCCCTTCAAGAACCGTGGCGCGGTTACGGACGAATATATCGACGCGATCAAAACCCTGTGGACCCAGGACCCGGCGTCTTTCAATGGCGAGTTCGTGCAGTTCGACGGCATCTCCTCCGCGCCCGCACCCGTGCAGCGCCCGCACCCGCCCATCTGGGTTGGCGGCGCCAGCGGTATTTCCATGCGTCGCGCGGTGCGCGTTGGAACGGGTTGGCACCCGGTCAGTTTCCGACTCGACTGGTTTCGTAACGACGGCGTTCCGAAACTGCGCGCCTTTGCCGAAGCCGCTGAAAAAGCCGTGCCCGATCTCTGCCCGCGCATTCGGTTACGCATTACCGAACAACCTTTGCCGGAAGATTCGCGCCTCGCCGGCGAAGGGACGCTCGACCAAATCCGCTCCGATATAAACGTGTTGGCTGAACTTGGCTGCAGCCATGTTCTGCTCGACACTTATTTCGCGGAAGGCGACCCCGCCTGGAATGTCGATTCTGCGTGGCGCATGTTAACGGTGATGGCCGAACAGGTGCTGGATGTACCGGGCGGAACGCTAAGGTAGGATGGCGCGGTTGGATGGGGCTGCGTTTCGAAGTCGACGCGTTGAGCGACGACTCCCTAAGCCGTCTTCTTAACCAGCAAGTGTCATCTTGCCGTTTTTCAAAACCGTCACGTCGCGCTCGTTGACCCGGCATTCGAACGAGACCGTCGCGCCGTCCTTCCACATATTGGTGGTGATGGTTTCGCCGGGCAGCACCGGGGCGGAGAAGCGCACATCCATGCCGCGCACCTGGTCGGGCTCGTAGTTCAGCATGGTTTTTAGGATCGCGTAACACGCCGTGCCATAGGTGCAGAGCCCGTGCAGGATCGGCACGGGAAAGCCGACGCGAAGCGCCAGTTGCGGGTCCGCGTGCAGTGGGTTGCGATCCCCATTCAAGCGGTACAGCAGGGCCTGGTCCTTGCGAATTTCCAGGCCGCAGGAGGCGTCCGGGCTGCGGGTTGGGATTTCATGAAGCGCCAGATCCTTGCCCGATGTGGGGGCACCGGGCCCGCCGAAGCCGCCATCGCCGCGCGCGAACGAGGTGGAGATGATGGAGTAGAGCGGTTCGCCGTCGGATTTCAGCCGGGCGTCGGTTTGGGTATACACCAGCGCGCCCCTGCCTTCGCCCTTGTCGACGACATCAATGATTTTGCCATCGGCGATAATGGTGGCTTCGGGTGGAATGGCGCGGTGCAGGGTCAAGCGTTGTTCGCCATGCACGACCTTGGTGCGGTCGATCCCGAAATCGCGCCCCATCGCCATGCGCGATAGCACGGCGGCCATGCTGGGCACGGTTTTCAAGGTTTCCTTCTCGAATGTGAAGGCAAGTTCGGTTTCGTCCAACTGGTCGCGGCCCATGCCGACGCTCAACGCGTACAACATGGTTTCCCGGTCGCCATAGGTGAACTCGACGCCTTCAAGTTTGGACGCCATCGCCTTGTCATAATCTATCGCCATTGGTGTTCTCCCTAAAGGTGGTGCGGTTGGTTTAAGTGTTCTGGGCAAGCCAGCGGGTCAATATCCGCGTCCCTTGCATGAAATCGTCCAGCTCCATGGCTTCGTCCGGGTTGTGGCTACCTTTGTCGTTGCGAATAAAGATCATGGCCGTGGGCACGCCCGCGGCGGCGAAGGCGGCCGCGTCATGGGCGGCCCCGCTGGCGATGGCGCGCGCGGGTATGTCCAACACGGTGGCGCCGTCGGTTAAGGCGGCTTGGATGGAAGGGTCGATAACGCCAATCTGGGCGTGAGTGATACTTCCTAGGTCAAAGGAGATGTCTCGGCGTTTGGCGATGTCGGCGGCCAAGTCGATGACCTGGGTCTCCAGCTCGGCCAGGAAGGTCGGGTCCAGGGTGCGGACATCCAGAGAGAACCGGACGTCGCCACTAATTTTAGTCATGGCGTGGGTGTCGCTATCGGTGAAGAACTTGCCCACGGTGACGGCCATGTCCTGTCCATTGTCCTCGCTCGCGGTCCACAGAGCGTCGAGACTGGACACGAATTCGCTGGCGGCCATGACGGCGTCGCGGCGATAGGCCCGGGGCACACCGCCGCAGTGGGAGTACTCACCGGATACATGGGCGTCCGGACAGCGGAAATTTCCGCGAATGCCGGTGACAATGCCGACCGGGATCTTTTCGTTGTGCAACACCGGGCCTTGTTCGATATGCAGCTCCAGATAGGCGTGCAGATGGGCGGGGTCGAGATAAATTTTGTTGGCGGCGATGGCGTCCGGGTCGCCGCCGCAGTCGCGCATATGATCGGCCAGAGTGCGGCCGGTATCGGCGCGGGTGGCGGTCTCCAACGCGCCGTTGGGCAGTTGGCCCAGCGCGCTGCGGCTGCCGATATAACTGACGCCGAACCATGCGCTTTCTTCGGCGCGGATGCCCATGACGCGGATGTCGCGGGTCGGGCGCCAGCGGGAATCGGTCATCGCGGCAAGTGCGACCATTCCGGCGACGACGCCCGCATAGCCGTCGAAATTGCCGCCGTTCTGGACCGAATCTAGATGCGATCCGATGACGACGGGGGCGGCGCTGCGGTCGGTTCCGGCCAGGGTGACATAGGTGTTGGCGGCGAAGTCCTGGGCCACCTCCAAGCCAAGCGCCGCGCCGGTCTTGGCGATCAGGTCATGGGCGAGGGTCTCGCGCGGGCTATAGGATTCGCGGGTGACGCCGGGGCCGCCGGACTCAGCTGTCGCCGTCGCCATGGTGTCAAACAAAGACGCTGCGAAGGTCTGGCGGGTGATGACGGCGGCGTCGAGTCGGGAGATGGTCATGGCTTATTTCCCCGCCACGACACCGGCTTTCGCGGCGACATGTTTGAAGATGGCGGTCGAGCGTTCCTGATCGCCTCCATCGGCGATGGCTTGGTTATAGGTGTCACGCGCCGCGCGCCCGGCGTTGGTGGGGGTCCCCAGGCGCTCGGCCTCTTCGACGCCCAGCGTGATGTCCTTCTGGCTAATCTTCATGTTAGCGCCGCCAGAAAAGACGCCGGAAATGACGCCGTCGGCCAGATTGCCGGAGGTCTGGGAATTGCGCCCGGTGCTGACGTTGAGGATATCGAACATGGTTTGGGCGTCGAGCCCGAACTTCAAGCCCATTGTGACACCCTCGCTGGTGCCGACTGCCTGAATATTGTTGATGTAGTTGTTCAGCACCTTCATCATCTGGCCGCCGCCGGGGTTTTCGGTGACGTGGAAGACATTTTCGCCAATGGCGTCAAACGCGGGTTTCACAGTCTCAAACGCGTCTTTAGGACCAGAGGTGATGACCGACAAGGTGCCGTCCACGGCCTTGGCGATCATGCCGCTGACCGGCGCGTCCAGCATTTGGATTTTTGTGTCCTTGAAATAATCGCGCAATTCCTGCGCCGCTGTGGGGCCTATGGTGGACTGGTCAACATAGATGCGCACTGCCGTCCCGCCCGCAACCGCCTTGGCGACGGCGTGGCTGGCGGGGACGGTGTTGAGGCAGACCATGACGATTTCCGCTTGATTTGCGATAGCTTCCGGGCTGTCGGCGGCGGTGGCGCCGGCGGCGACGAGTCCGTCAACTTTGTCCTGTTGTAGATCGTGAACGACAACGTCAAAACCAGCTTTCAAGAGATTGCGCGCCATGGGGCCGCCCATGTCCCCAATTCCGATATACCCGATACGCATCGCGAAACCTCCTGCAAGACCACATTCCAATTCGTGCGATGATGAAAGATCACGGCGATCATGACAAGCCGGGTCAGGTTTCTTGTACAAGCGTTTGGGGGCTGATAGCGTTTACGCGTACTAAAAATATATTTAGGGAGATGACGATGGCGCGTATCGATTACGTCAAGCCGGAAGAAAAAGACGAACGAACGCAAGAGCTGCTCGGCAAGCTTGGGCACAGGAACCTCTTTATGATGCTCGGCCACTCGCCGTCGCATTTTGAAAAATATGTGAAAATGGGGCACGTTGTCCGTTATCGGGGTGAATTGGACGCGCAGTTACGCGAAATCGCCATTACCCGGACCGGTATTCTGTGCGGTTCGGACTACGAAGTGGTCGCCCATAAACGCATCGGCAAGGCGGCGGGGGTCAGCGACGAAAAAACTGAGGCCTTGGAGGTCGGCGCCGATTCAGACGCGTTCACGGACATTGAAAAAGACGTGTTGCGATTCACTGATGAAGTGGTGCGCATGGACAAGCCCAGCGACGCCACTTTTAACGCCGTGGCCCAGCACATGACGCCGGGCGCGTTGGTGGAGCTGCATCTAGCGATTGGATTTTATATTATGACGTCGAAATTCCTGGTGACCTTCGGCGTCGACATGCAGACAGATTAGAGGCGCGCCATGGCACAGGACACACATACGTTTCGCGCCGTTGGTTATCCGCTTCGGCTGCACGCCGGGGTCAACGCATTGAGCCAGCTGGAAGGTGAGGTCAAGCGTCAGAAGGCGAAGCGCGCCTTCGTCATTTGCGGCAAGACGGTCGGCAACAAGACCAATTTGCTGGACCGCATCCAAAGCGAATTGGGACCGCTTTACGCGGGCGCCTATGACGGCATGGATAAGGATTCAAGCTGGCCCGCGGTGGAGGCCAGTGTCGCGGCGGCGCGCGCGGTGGACGCTGATTTGCTGATCGCGCTGGGCGGCGGCAGTGTCATCGTAGGGACGCGGGTCGTGGCGATTCTGCTGGGTGAAGACGGCGACCCGTTTGAGCTGATGACCCAGTACCCGGACGGCAAACCGGCCTATAGTCCGCGTCTGATGGCTCCGAAACCACCGATAATTAATATCGCGACAACGCCGACCACAGCCATGAACCGTGCCGGGTCGGGGCTGAAGAACGAAGACCTTGACCACCGGATGGAATACTACGATCCAAAGACCCGGCCGGTCGCCTTGTTCTGGGATGCGGATGCGTTATTGACCGCGCCGGCGGCGCTGATTCGATCAACTTCATCTACAATGTTGTCTAGCACGTTGCGGGCTTTGGGCGCGGAGTCAGGCCCCTTGGTCGAAGCCGATTTGCAACACGCCTTCGCGCTGCAGCGACGGTCGTTGCCGCGCATCATGTCGGAACCGGACAACGCGGCGTTACGTATTGAACTTTGCAGTGCGGCGTTTCTAATCAACCGGGCCGCCGATGACGATCAGGGTCGCCGCCGGTCGCGCGATGTGACGGGCGGCAACGCCTATGCGTTATCGACTGCGCTGCACATCCGCTATAGCCATGTGGGGCAGGGCGAATCGACGTCGTCGGTCATTCCCACCGTCACCCGATTGGTACCGCCGGAAGATTTAAACACTGCGTCACGAATCGCGACAGCGTTGGACGTTTGGAAAGACGGCATGGATGCGAAAGCCGCCGCCGAAGCGACGGGAGAGGCGCTGGATGAACTCTATGATGGAGTGGGGATGCCGACGCGGCTCAGTCAACTGGACATTCCCAAGGATGAATTGCCGCAATTGGCCAACGACACTTTGAAAAACTTCAACGCCAATCCTGGCGATCGCCCGGACGATTATATCGAAAACATGCAGGCGCTTCTGGAAGCGGCCTGGTAACGCGCAAATTTGAAAGAAGGATAATGTCGGTATGAAAATCGATGATGTTTCGCTGACCCTGTTCGCTTGGGACGACATTCCGGCTACTAGGTATGGAGCGCACACGGGCAAATTTTCTGGGCGAAGCCAACTCGGCCTGCTGACGCTTAAAACTGACGAGGGCGTGGAAGGTCACGCGTTTTTGGGCGCCGCCAGCCGCAGCGCCACCATAGATGCGCAATCTTTGATCGATTACCTGAAGCCGATGGTGATGGGTCAGGACCCGATGGCGCATGAAAGCCTGTACAAGGGTCTGCACAGCCGCTTGCGTGCGACGACCTTGCGCGCCATCGGCGCGGTGGATGTGGCGTTGTGGGATATCGCGGGCAAGGTTGCCGGAATGCCGATCTATAAAATGCTGGGCGCTTATCGGGACAGCTTGCCCGCCTACGCCAGTTCACCGACCTTGGAGAGCCCGGAGGAATACGTGGAACAGGCGCTTGAATTTCAAGCTGCGAACTGGGGCGCTTACAAGATTCATCCGCCCACCCAGTGGAAAACCGACATCAAGGTGTGTCAGGCGGTGCGCGAAGCCGTCGGCGACGATTATACGCTGATGCTCGATTCGACCTGGTCTTACCGCTACCCGGAGGCGGTGAAGGTCGGTCGCGCCATCGAGGAGTTGGATTATTACTGGTATGAAGATCCGTTGGCGGAAGAAGATATCTACAATTATGTGAAACTGCGCCAGACCCTCGACATCCCTATTCTCGCCACGGAATATTCGCCAGGTGGGTTCGCGGGTTATGCGCCGTGGATCATGCTGCACGCGACGGATTATCTGCGTGGCGATGTTGCGGTAAAAGGGGGACTGACGCCCTGCATCAAGGCGGCGCATATGGCCGAAGGCTTTGGCATGAATTTCGAAATTCACCATGGCGGCAATTCGCTCAACAACTTCGCCAACCTTCAATTGTGCATGCATCTGTCGAACTGTGAATTTTTCGAGGTCCTTTTGCCCGACGGCGCGCAGAAGTATGGCATGGTGCAAGATGTCGAAGTGGACGCCAACGGGATGGTCCATGCGCCAACGGGGCCGGGCCTGGGCGGTGATATCGATTTCGACCTGATCAAGGCCAAGACGACGGAGACGCTACGCTAGTGGTCTGGCGGTGCGGTTTTAAAATCTGGCGCAACGGTCTACGATTGGCGATCTCATCTTTTCGAGACTAAGGAACGCACCGCTATCGTGGACGCCGAAAATGTAGATACCGCCTCCAAGGGAAACGCGGAGAGTATTGACGATCTCTTTGCGCGTTATGGACCGGTCTACAAATGGCTCGCGACGGTGACCTGTATGGTAGGGGCCATGACGGTCGCGCTCGCTAGTTCAACGGTGAACGTCGCGTTTCCCGACATCATGGGCGCCTTTGGCATTGGCCGGGATCAGGCACAATTGCTGACGACCGGGTATTTCGCCTCCCAGACGGCGGGCATGTTGTTGAGCGCCTGGTTGATCAAGGCGATGGGCGAACGCAGCGCGTTCACCATATCACTGCTGGTGTTTCTGGTGGGCGCGTCCATGAGCGCGCTGGCGCAAAGCCCGGAATCTCTGCTATTAGGTCGAGTCTTGCAGGGTGTCGCCGCCGGGGCGATTCAGCCGCTGGGCATGGCGGTGACCTTCAAGGTCTTTCCCGCTAGCCAGAAAGGGCTGTCGATGGGCATCTACTCCATGGGCATGGTGCTGGCGCCGTCGCTGGGTCCGACCATGGGCGGGCTGGCCATTGAATGGTTCAGCTGGCGTTATATTTTTCTGCTCTCGCTGCCGACGGCGTTTTTCGCCTTGGTCCTGAGTAATCTATTCATGCCAAGCCGCGAACGGCCCAAGGTATTGCCGAAGTTTGATTTTGCTGGGTTTGGACTTTTGTGCGTGTTTTTGACTGGGCTCCTCATGGGGTTCAGTTTTGGCCAACGATTGGGGTGGACGTCTACCGATATTTTATTGTTATTCGGCGTCGGGATGAGTTCCGGCGTGGGGTTTGTCCTGTGGCAACTTCGAAGCCCTGAACCCCTGATTAACTTGCGCATGTTCACGAATGCTCAATTCACTTTGGCGGCGCTGATCGCGTTTTTCACCGGCTGCGCGTTTCTGTCCTCGACGTTTATGCTGCCGCTTTTCGTCCAGCAAATTCAACATTACACGCCATTAAACGCCGGCTTGATGATGATCCCTGCGGGGCTATCGCTGTTTATTTTATTCCCCGTCGCGGGTCGGTTGTCCGATATTTTACCGCCGCATTACATGATATACGGGGGGTTACTCTCCTTCGCAGTGGCGTACGCCTTGTTGGCGGGCGCGGACGTCAACACGCCGTTTTGGTCTTTGGTGACGTTTACGGTATTGCTGCGCGTCGGCACCGCCCTTACGCGTCCGGTCACCAACGCCACGGCGTTAAAATCATTGCCGCCGGACATGGTCAATCAAGGTGCCAGTACCATAAACTTCGTCCGTAAGCTGGGCGCGGCTATTGGCACGAATTGCGTCATCGTATTTTTGGAACTGCGCATTCCGTTTCATGGCGACGCTTATGCGTCGATGCAAACCAGCGCCAGTCAAACGACCTTAGAAATGCGCGACCAGCTTGCCCGCTTGTTTTCGGAAGCAGGTGTGCCTGAAGTCGCGCGGGACCCTGGCGCGTACCGTTATCTTGGCGATATCATTTATGCGCAGGCCAGCACCATGGGATATCATGACGCCTTCATGGTGCTGGCAGTCGTGGCCTTTCTGGGGGTTGCGCCCGCTTGGCTCATGGCGCGATTGAACAAACGCCAAGCGACGATGGTTTGACAATGACAGGGCCCGACGCATCTCCCTGAATTATGCATGTCATCACCGGTCTGGGCGCCGGGGGCGCGGAAAGTATGTTGACCGCGCTATCGGTGGCGAAGGTGCAAAGCGGCGCGGCGCCGATTGTGGTCAGCCTGACGCCAGGTGGACCGAACATGGCACGGTTGCTCGACGACGGCGGTGTGCCGGTGCACCAGCTTGGCATGACGGGCCTCTGGTCGGGATTGGTGGGCTTGGTGCGGCTTGTGGGGTTGATCCAGCGGTTGGCGCCGGACGTGGTGTAGGGGTGGATGTATCACGCCAATCTGGCGGTGTCTGTTGCTGTTGCGCTGTCGGGAAGGCACCGTCAAACAAAGGTGTACTGGGGCATCCGGTGTTCCAACATGGATTTGTCAGATTATGGACTGGCGCTGTGGTTGGTGATTCGGTTGGGCGCCTGGGGGTCGCGGTGGCCCGCCGCTATCGTGGCGAATTCCACCGCTGGGCGCGATGTGCATCACGCGTTGGGTTATGCGGCGCGTCGCTTTTTGTTGATTGACAACGGCGTCGACGTGGGTCGATTTCAACCCAACCCCCACGATCGAGCCGAAATACGTGCGGAGCTTGGGTTGGCTGAAGATGATTTCGTTATCGCGGTTGCGGCACGATACGATCCGATGAAGGATTATCCAACGTTGCTGGCGGCCCTGGAACAAATTCCAGCGGCGCGGGCAATCATCATGGGAGCGGAACCGCTGCGGCGTTACCGGAATCCCCACAATTACGGGTGCTTGGTCGACATGATAACGTGCCGCGCGTGCTGGGCGCCGTGGATGTGCCGGTGTCGTCACCGGCGTATGGCGTAGGGTTTTCCAATGCGATCGCCGAAGCCATGGCGACCGGATTACCGGTCGTCGCGACGGATGTTGGGGATGCGCGGCGCATCGTTGGCGATGCGGGCCGAATTGTGCCGCCCCGTGACCCGGCCGCGTTGGCGGATATTATGGCCCTATCGGATCGCGCACCGCTTGGCCTGGCGGCGCGCCGTCGGGTGGTGGATTTATTTGCGCTGGAACGCGCCATTGAAAAGTTCGATATTCTGCATCGGCGGGGACCGGATGCCCCGGCGTTACAGGCCACAACGGAAGGCCCATGAAGGCTTTATAAAGCGCGTTAAATTCATAGGGAATTCGCCGTTGACTTGGGGCGCGGCGTGCGTATAGTGCGGCACGCTTTTGGAGGGCTGGGTTCCGCTCGGCCGTTTGCGCGTGTTGCTCCGTTGACGTGACGGTATTGAACCGGTCCTGAAATTCTAGTTAAAAAAAGAACTAAGCCATGTACGCAGTTATCAAGACAGGCGGCAAACAGTATAAAGTCGCTAAAGACGACAAGATTGTTGTGGAAAAAATCGCAGGCGAAGCCGGCGCGACCATCAAGCTGGATGAGGTTCTGTTGGTCGGCGACGAAAAAGGCCAGACCGTTGGCGCGCCGTTGGTGAAGGACGCATCAGTCACCGCGACGGTGTTGGAGCAGACCCGCGATAAAAAAATTATCGTCTTCAAGAAAAAGCGACGGAAGAATTATCGCCGCAAGAACGGTCATCGCCAGGACATCACGGTTCTGCAGATCACCGACATATTGACGAGCGGTAAAAAGAAAGCCGCGCCGAAAAAGGCGAAGGAAGCGGCCCCCAAAGAGGCGGCGGCTGAAAAACCTGCCGAAGCGGCGGAAACAACCGGTAAGACCGAGGAGTAGTCAGACATGGCGCATAAAAAAGCAGGCGGCAGTTCACGCAACGGTCGCGATACAGCGGGACGTCGGTTGGGCGTCAAAAAATATGGCGGCGAAGTTGTCATTCCCGGTAACATCATCATGCGTCAGCGCGGCACGAAAGTGCATCCTGGCGAAAACGTTGGCATGGGTCGGGATCACACGCTGTTCGCCCTGACCGATGGTCATGTGCAGTTTCACAAAACCCGGAGCCGAACCACAGTTTCTATTGTGCCGCCGGCCTAGACAGGCCCGGCGCGTTTTGGATTTCCGGGGGGGATGGACAGCCATTCCCCCTTTTTTAATGCTTTCTGTTACTATGGTTGAATGGGACATGGGGTCCTTTGGTGTAATAGTGAAAACCGATGAAATTTCTTGATCAAGCCAAGGTGTATATAAAAAGTGGCGACGGCGGCTCGGGCTCCGTGTCGTTTCGCCGTGAAAAATACATCGAATACGGTGGTCCGAACGGTGGCGATGGCGGCCGGGGCGGCGATGTCCTAATTGAGGTGGTAGAAGACCTTAACACATTGATCGACTATCGCTTTCAGCAGCATTTCAAGGCGCAAAACGGTCGACCTGGCATGGGCAAACAACGCACGGGTCCCGGCGGCGACCCGGTGGTGATGAAATTGCCCGTGGGCACGCAAATTCTGGCGGAAGACGGGGAAACCCTGATCGCCGATCTTATGGTGCCCGGACGACGGTTCATTCTGGCCAAAGGTGGGGATGGTGGCCGCGGCAATATGAATTTCAAAACCGCGACCAATCGCGCGCCGCGCCGCTCTGAACCCGGCTGGCCCGGTAGTGATATGTGGGTGTGGTTACGGTTAAAGCTGATCGCCGATGTCGGGTTGGTTGGATTGCCAAACGCAGGAAAGTCGACTTTCCTGGCTGCGACGACGCGGGCTCGTCCAAAAATCGCCGACTACCCGTTCACCACGCTGCACCCGAATTTGGGGGTGGTTTATGTGGATCAATCGGAATTCGTGATCGCCGATATCCCTGGTCTGATCGAAGGCGCGCATGAAGGTATTGGCCTGGGTGACCGGTTTTTGGGCCATGTTGAACGCTGTGGCGTGCTGTTGCATTTGGTCGATGGCACACAGGAAGATGTTGCGTTGGCTTATCATACTATCCGCAATGAATTGGAAGCCTATGGCGGTGAGTTGATTGGCAAGCGGGAAATCGTCGCGTTGAACAAAACCGACTCCATGTCCGAAGAAGATATCGCTGAGAAGCGCGAAGCCCTGGCAGCGGTAACAGACGATCCGGTTATGCCTATGTCGGGTGTGTCGGGCGGCGGAGTGAATGAAGTATTGCGAAGCCTATGGGCGATTGTGCGGGAAGAACGGGACCTGCGGAAAGCAACGGAAACGGCGGCAGACAATGAGGCCGCCGGGATCGAGGTCGTTGCCGAGGCGGAATCCTGGACGCCCTGAGGCCGCGGTTCCTATGTCTGAGCACATACATTCTGATCAAACCCTTTCTGATATTAACGCTGCGCCGTTTATTTCGACCGCAAAGCGGGTTGTGGTTAAGATTGGCTCCGCCCTCCTGACCGAAGGCGATACGGGCGCGATTCGCCGCGACTGGCTGAATTCCGTCGCCGATGATATTGCAGCGTGCCGCGCGCGGGGCCAGGACGTCGTGGTGGTGTCGTCCGGTGCCATCGCGGTGGGCCGAAAACGCTTGGGATTGACCGGGCGCAGCTTGCGGTTGGAAGAAAAGCAGGCGGCGGCGGCGACAGGTCAGATACAATTGGCGCATGCGTTCGAAGAGGCCCTGGCCCGTCACGACGTCACTGTCGCGCAAATATTGCTCACGCTTGATGACACGGAGGAACGGCGTCGACATCTCAACGCCCGCAGCACGATCAATCAATTGCTATCGCTGAAGGTCACTCCGCTCATCAACGAAAACGACACCATCGCGACGCAGGAAATTCGCTTTGGCGATAATGATCGATTGGCGGCGCGCGTCGCCGTCATGGTCAGTGCGGATGCGCTGGTTTTATTATCCGATATCGACGGTTTGTATGAATCCGACCCTCGGACCAACCCCGACGCTCGGCACATTCCCGAGGTTCGGAAAGTCGACGCCAATGTTGAAGCGATGGCGGGCGCCGCGCCGGTTGGGTATTCATCGGGCGGCATGGTGACCAAACTTCAAGGCGCCAAGATTGCGTTAGCGGGCGGTTGCCGCATGGCGATTGCGAACGGCCACGCGCACCATCCCTTGCAACGGTTGATTAATGGCGAACGTTGCACGTGGTTTCTGCCGACATCGGAACCGCGCACTGCGCGCAAACGTTGGATCGGCGGTATTCTCAACCCCGTTGGGTCCATCGTTATCGATTCCGGCGCTGAAGCGGCCTTGAGTAAAGGACGCAGCTTGTTGCCTGCGGGCGTGACCGTGGTCAGTGGATCGTTTGAACGTGGTGACCCGGTGACAATCCAAGCCGCCGACGGGCGTGTACTGGGCCGGGGGTTGTCCGCCTATGGCAGTGCGGACGCAGAACGGATTGCGGGTCACAAGACCGGTGAAATTTATCAACTCCTGGGCTATCGTGGCCGGGACGAGATTGTCCATCGAGACGATCTGGTGCTTGATCAATAAAATTGGGTTACCAATATTGGGACTAAGGGAAATGGAACAATGACCGCTGCCACTGTTCAAACGGAAATTGATGTCATTGAAGATGTGCGCCACCTTTCGACCGCTGCGAGAGAGGCGGGACGTATCCTATCGCGCGCCAGTGGTGATGTGCGTAACATCGCATTGCGTGGAGCCGCCGCCGCCCTTCGCGCCCGTGAAGCTGACCTGTTGGCGGCGAATGCGAAGGATGTGGCCTTTGGGCGCGAAAAGGAATTAAGCGCCGCGATGATCGACCGATTGACCCTGACGCCAGACCGGATCGAAGCGATGGCGCGCGGGTTGGAGGATGTCGCGGATATGCCGGACCCTATTGGGGCGGTGTTGGCGGAATGGGACCAGCCCAACGGCTTGAATTTCCAACGGGTGCGGGTGCCGTTGGGGGTGATAGGTATCATTTACGAGTCGCGACCCAACGTCACTGCTGATGCGGGGGGGCTGTGCCTTAAATCTGGCAATGCGGCGGTTCTGCGCGGCGGGTCGGAAAGCGTTCATTCGTCAGGTTTGATTGGCGATTGTCTGCGCCGGGGTCTGGTCGACGCGGGGTTACCGGAAGATTGCTTGCAGATTATTAAGACGCGGGACCGCGCCGCGGTCGGCGCCATGTTGCAGGCGTCGGGATTGATCGACATTATTGTGCCCCGTGGGGGACGCTCGCTGATCGAACGGGTGATGGCGGAATCGCGCATTCCCATCATCGCGCATCTGGAAGGCATTTGTCATATCTATGTGGATCGGGCCGCCAACCCCGACATGGCGCGCGACATCACGGTGAATGCGAAAATGCGACGCACGGGCATTTGCGGTGCCGCAGAAACCTTGCTGATCGACAAGGCAGTCGCGGCAGCGCAGCTGCCGGGGATCGTTGATGCGTTGACGAACGAAGGCTGCGAGCTGCGTGGCGACGCGGCGGCGCAAACCATCGATGCGCGCATCGGGGCGGCGAATGCGGCGGATTGGGAGACCGAATACCTCGATGCCATCCTTTCGGTGAAGGTCGTCGACGGGGTGAATGAGGCGGTGGCGCATATCAACCGGCACGGATCTGAACATACTGATTCCATTGTCACCGATGATGTGGCGGCCGCGGAGATATTTCTCGGCAATGTGGACAGCGCCATCGTCATGCATAACGCGTCCACGCAATTCGCCGATGGCGGTGAATTCGGCATGGGCGCCGAAATTGGCATATCAACGGGCAGGCTGCATGCCAGGGGACCGGTAGGCGCCGAAAAATTGACTACCTATAAATACGTCGTCCGGGGCGCCGGCCAGGTACGTCCGTAACGGGGTTTGGGATATGCTCAACGAAATTAGAGTTTGTAATTGATGTCCATGCGCGGTGTTTATGCTGAATTATCACGCCTTTCTGGACGTCGAATCGGCTTGTTGGGGGGGTCTTTCAACCCGGCGCATGACGGCCATCTTCACATCAGTGAAGCTGCCCTTGCACAACTTCAGCTTGACGAGGTGTGGTGGTTGGTGTCGCCCCAAAACCCGCTTAAAGCCAGCAAAGGAATGGCGAGTTTGCCTGCCCGTCTGGCTGAAGCGAAGACGGTCGCACGGCGTCCGGATATTCATGTGACCGATATTGAAGCGCGGCTTGGGACGCAATACACCATTGATACGCTGAGCGCCTTGCAGCGATACTGCCCGAGGACACGGTTTGTCTGGCTTATGGGAGCCGATAATTTGGAACAAATGCCGAAGTGGCGCGCCTGGACGGCGATATTCGAAGCCGCGCCGGTTGCGGTTTTTGCCCGCTCAACCTATTCTCTAAGGGCGCTGACGGGAAAAGTCGCCCACCGGTATGGACGGTGCCGGGTGCAAGAACGCGGATTTAGCCAATTGGCGCGGCGGAAAACACCAGCCTGGGCGTTTTTGCATATTAAACTTCACTCGGCGTCCGCAACGGAAATTCGCAAGACGCGCCAGAAGCAACGTTAAAATCCAGAAGTAATGTTGAAACACAGAAGAGGACCAAGACATAAAGGCTAAAAAATCGACACGCAACTCGCCACAGAAAACTTTGAACGTCATTCAGACGTCGCTTGAAGACGACAAGGCTGAGGATATCGTGACCGTTGAATTGTCCGGCAAAACGAGTATCGCTGATTATATGGTGATTGCTTCGGGACAATCGACCCGCCAGGTCGGCGCGATGGCTGACCATATCTTTCGAAAATTGAAGGCAACAGGCCTGACCGGTATTGTCGCTGAAGGTCAGTCGAATAGCGACTGGGTTCTGATCGACGCTGGTGACGTTATAGTGCATTTGTTTCGACCGGAAGTGCGGTCATTCTACAATCTGGAAAAATTGTGGAGCCACGCCGAGTTGGACGCTGAACTTGACGGTGAACCGGACATGACAGTGCGGGTCGCCTAAATTTGCGGATTCGCCTTTGCGCCGTTGGTCGTATGCGTCAAGGACCGGAGCAAGTGTTGTTCGACGCGTATAATGCGCGTCTCCGTGACCCGATAATTCTGAATGAAGTAGATGTCCGGCAAAAACTGGACCCAGACCGTCTGGCGGCGAAGGAAGCCGAGCTCTTGTTGGCGGCGGCGGACGCCGAGGTTATTGTGGCGCTGGATGAGCGCGGCGATAACCCGGCCAGTCGGGCCTTTGCGGCGCGGTTGGCAAAATGGCGAGATGAGGGGGTACGCGAAACCGCCTTCCTGATTGGCGGCGCCAATGGGTTGAACAAGGACGTGCGAGCGCGCGCCCATTACCGCCTGTCCTTTGGCGCGATGACGTGGCCGCATCTTATGGTGCGGGGCCTGTTGGCGGAACAAATTTACCGCGCCCAACAAATCCACGCCGGCCATCCCTATCATCGGGATTGATAATATCTTCTTCGTTATCGTGACGACTGTTCCAATCGGCAAAAATCGCTTATATAGCGTGCATGGTGGATCAACCGAACAAACCAGGCCCTGTTGTCTTGTGCATTCTCGATGGTTGGGGCGAACGCAGCGAACGTGCTGACAATGCAATTGCGCTCGCCAGGACGCCAAATTGGGACGCAATGATTGCCGATTGTCCCCATGCGAGGCTGGATGCTTCGGAAGATCATGTGGGTCTACCGTCAGGGCAAATGGGCAACTCCGAAGTCGGCCATATGAATTTGGGCGCGGGCCGGGTGGTCCTCCAGAATTTGCCACGCATCGATGCGGCGCTTGCGGATGGGTCGCTGGCTCAATCACCGGCGCTATTAGCATTTTTGGCAGCGGTTAAATCCCGAGGCGGCGACGTACATTTGATGGGTCTAATGTCGCCGGGCGGCGTACATTCGCATCAGGATCAAATTGCGAAATTGGCGAATATCGTAATTGATGTGGGATTAACGGTAATTGTTCATGCGTTTCTTGACGGTCGCGATACGCCGCCTTCAAGCGCCTTGGAATATTTGAAAGCGTTCGAAGCGGCAGCTCCGCGGGCGCGTATAGGCACCGTTGTCGGACGCTATTTTGCACTGGACCGCGATATGCGTTGGGATCGGGTGTCCAAGGCTTATGACCTTATGGTCTCCGGTGCTGGCGAAGCGGCGGCGGATTGTGTGGCGGCGGTTCAGGCGGCTTATGATAGAGGCGAAACCGACGAATTTGTCCTGCCGACGGCAATTGACGGCTATGCGGGTATGGCGAATGGCGACGGCCTGCTAATGGCGAATTTTCGCGCGGATAGGGCGCGTGAAATTTTGGGCGCGTTGGTTGAACCTGACTTTGGTGGATTTGAACGTTCGAAAGTGGTCGATTTCGCCGCAGCGGCTGGGGTAACGTCTTATTCCGAGGCGTTGGACGCGCATTTTGAACCGCTGTTTCCGTCGATTGGGCTGGATAACGTGCTGGGCGCTGTCGTTTCGGAGGCGGGCCTGACGCAGTTACGCATCGCAGAGACTGAAAAATACGCCCATGTGACGTTCTTTTTTAATGGTGGCGTCGAAGCCGAATTCGTCGGCGAGACGCGTATACTTGTACCGTCCCCCGATGTAGCAACCTATGATTTGCAGCCAGAAATGTCGGCGCCTGAATTGTCAGGCCGATTGACGGGCGCTATCGATTCCGGCGCCTTTGATCTGATAATCGTGAACTTTGCCAATACCGATATGGTCGGTCACACGGGCGATTTAGCCGCGGCGACGCGTGCGGTGGAAGCTGTAGATGACTGTCTGGGGCGCGTCCGTCACGCAATTATGATGTCAGGCGGCGCCATGATTATCACCGCCGATCATGGCAATGCGGAGCTTATGATGGATGCGCGGACCGGTCAGGCGCACACCGCGCACACGATGAACCCGGTGCCGGTAATTTTGGTGGCGGGACAGCATAAGGGCAGCGCCCTTATGGATGGTAAATTGGCCGACATCGCTCCGACATTACTGACGCTTCTGGAATTGCCCAAAGCGAAGGAAATGACAGGGCGTTCGTTGATTGTTCCTTCATTGACCGGGAAGGCTGAAGATTCGCGTGCGGTGGAATAATTCTCCTGGGCATCTTTTGACGGCGATGTTCGTTCTGGCTCTCCTGTCGGGGCCCGCGATGGCGAACCCGGCGACGCTAAAGTCGCTCGAACAAAAAATCGAAAAAATCAGTAAGCATCAATCGACTTTGAATCTGAAGAAAAAGACGCTGGCCCGTGACGCAGCGGCGTTGCGGCGCAAGATGATTGAATCCGCGCACTCAGCGCAGGAACGTGAGGCGATTTTAGGTCAACTGGAAGTACAGCTAGCAGAGTTGCACCGCGATGCCGATCAGCGTGAGGTAGTGTTAAAAAATCGACGCCATGATTTATCCGGCGCCATGCACGCGCTGGGCCGATT
This sequence comes from Alphaproteobacteria bacterium, assembly GCA_028822585.1. GTDB lineage: Bacteria > Pseudomonadota > Alphaproteobacteria > UBA8366 > JABJJH01. Next base: position 23,638 of record JAPKDL010000036.1, read on the forward strand.
GTCCCGAACGCGGCCGGAAGTTTTGCTGTTCACGCCGGGTAAACCCATCGACAACGTAAGAAGCGCCATGTTGTTACGCGTCGCTATTCCGCGTGTGAAAGACCGTGCGATGGCGCTGTCGAAGGAAATAGAAACCCTGAACCGAGTCAAACGAGATATTGCCACCAAGGTTAAACGGCTTAAAGAAACAGGCGAATCATTGGCCAAGACGCGTATAAAATTAAGGGTGCTGCTTACGAAAAAGCGTATCCTGCAACGCCAGACTGAGGCGCAACGCGCCAACACCGGCAAACAAATGGCGCGTTTGGTCAAGAAGGCGCGGAATCTTCGAGGTCTTATCGCGCGGCTGAATGCGGCGCGCGCTCCCACTGTTCATGATGAACTGACGCTGACGCCTGAAATTCGTAAATCAACCAGAACCATGGCAACGTTGGATATGCCAAAAGGGGTGCGGTATTTTCCCCGCCGAGGTCCTGTAACAACGCCGGTCGTTGGCCGCTTGGTGGGGCGATTTGGGGACAGCACAAAATTTGGCAATACGTTGAACGGTATTCAGCTGGAAACGCGACCTGACGCCCAGGTCATTGCGCCTTTCGACGGCAAGGTGGTATTTTCAGGCCTGTTCCGGAACTACGGTCAAATCTTGATCATCGAACACCGGGGCGGATATCATACCGTGCTGGCGGGATTGTCGAGAATTGACGCCGCGATCGGCCAATGGTTACTGGCAGGAGAACCCGTGGGCGTATTAGCCGCGCGCAATCAAGGAAAGCCGATGCTATACGTTGAACTTCGCCATAATGGACAGCCGATAAATCCGGCGCCATGGATCGTGGCGCGAACCGGAAGGGTGCGTGGATGAACCGACAAATTATAAGAAGCCTACTGACAGCGGGTATTTTGGCGACCGCATTGGCGGCGACCCCGCCAGTATGGGCGGCAACTCAACAGGACAAATCGGAAATTTACCGATTGCTAGAATTATTTGGCGATGTCTTTGAACGGGTTCGTAGCGACTATGTCGAAGAGATTTCGGACGAAAAACTTGTCGAGGCTGCGATCCAGGGGATGCTGACCAGCCTGGACCCGCATTCCAGCTTTTTGAACAAGAAGCATTTCAAGGATATGCAGGTTCAAACCAAAGGTGAATTTGGCGGTTTGGGCATTGAAGTCACCATGGAAAATGGCTTTGTAAAAGTCGTCTCCCCGATTGATGACACGCCGGCCTTTCGTGCGGGTATAGAAGCGGGTGATTTTATCACTCATCTAGATGGCAAGTCGGTGCAGGGACTGACGTTGAGCAAGGCGGTGGAGAAGATGCGCGGCAAAGTAGGGGCACCGATCAAGCTTACGATTGGGCGGGAAGGTCAGGAACCGTTCGACGTGGATATTATCCGCGATAAGATCAAAATTCGTTCCGTCCGGTCCCGCAACGATGAGGATATCGGGTATATACGGATCACGAGTTTTAGCGAACAAACCGACATAGGCCTGCGCGCCATGGTCAAGAAGATCAAGGAGAATACCGGTGATAAGCTTCGGGGTTACATTCTCGACCTTCGTAATAATCCCGGTGGTTTGCTGGATCAGGCGGTCGCGGTGTCGGACGCCTTTTTGGAGCATGGCGAAATTGTCTCGACCCGCGGTCGCGCGGCGGACAACGCTCAACGGTTCCACGCCAAGGCGGGTGATTTGGCCAAAGGGCTCCCCCTCATCGTGCTTATAAACGGCGGGTCGGCGTCGGCGTCGGAAATCGTCGCCGGGGCCTTACAGGACCACGGGCGCGCGGTGTTGCTCGGCACGCGGTCGTTTGGGAAGGGGTCGGTGCAAACCATTATCCCTCTGGGCACCAGCGGCGCCATGAAGTTGACCACACAACGTTATTTCACGCCGTCGGGCCGCTCCATTCAGGCCAAGGGAATTGACCCGGATATCATCGTTGAACCGGCGCGGGTCGAAACCATCAAATCTCGGCGGAAACGCAGCGAAGCCGATCTACGGGGTGCGTTGAAAAACGGCCAGCCAGACTCAAAAAAGCCGGATCCCAAAAAAGATGGGGACGCCAAGGACACTGAAAAAGGCGTCACGGGAGATAATACGAAGGAAAAGGCTAAACCCGGTATATTGACGCGTGAGGATTATCAATTGTCCCGCGCCCTGGACTTGCTTCGCGGCATATCGCTGTACCGTAATCGAACCATGAATTAGGACTGTAGCGCCCTGAAAAACCTAACGCTCAAGCTGCCTTCGTTTCCTGCTTTGCCGTCGCTTCCGATACCAGGGTTGCAGCGGTGGCGGGCTTCGCGTGAGGAGGACGTTGCGGATGATTCTGATGAAGATGATTATCTAAATCCATCTCAGTTTGGTGAAAACTTAAGGAAAAAAATGCCCTTGATCGCCCTAGTCGGGTCGTGGGCGTTGGTTGTGCTGATATTTTTTGGTGTCTTTCTGTGGCTGCATTTCACGGGTGATCACATCATGGAGGAAGTCCGCGCCCATCGACCGCAAATGACCATGCTGGTCAAGGCGTTGAAGAAAGCCGACGCGGGCCCAAATACGCTGCATTTGAAAAAAAACGACCAGACGCGGCGTGGTCCCGATCGCGCCGTGCCAAAGCTGGTAAAATCGAGTGTAGTGCTGCACCCTCATCCAGATTTGACGCTGGTTGAAGAAACAGATATTGGCATGTTGCCCATCATCGCCAAGAATGGCCGAAAACCCTGGCGGGTTTATTCGAGGCCGTTTAACGCGTCGGAAAAACGGCCTCGCGTCGCCGTTATTCTCACAGGGCTTGGCGTGTCACACAACGCGACGGAAAGCGCGATCCGTGATCTTCCGCCCGAAGTCACCTTTGCGTTTGCGCCACATGCTAAAAAACTGGAGGAGTGGATCAAGACTGCGCGAGACGCCGGGCATGAAGTGCTGCTGAGCGTGCCCATGGAACCCGCAGATTATCCGCGCAGCGACCCTGGCCCCAACGGGCTTCTCTTAAAGCTGGGCAAGGAAGAAAATCTGCAACGTCTGCATTGGATGATGAGTCGCCTGACGGGGTATGTCGGTGTCATCAATCATCAGGGCGGTCGTTTTACGGTGAATTTAAAGGCGATGCAGCCAATATTGAGTGAATTGGGGCGCCGGGGTTTGATGTTTGTCGACAGCTTGACAAGCTCGAACAGCGTCGCGCCCATCGTGGCCGTCCGGACTTCGACGCCGTACGCCGTGAATGATCGTTTGGTGGACGTTATTGCAGCGCGCGCCGCAATCGATTTTCGATTGTCGGAAATCGAGTTGGTCCTGGGCTCCAAAGGCAAGGCGGTCGCTATTGGACGAGCTTATCCCGTAACAATTCGGCGGCTGAAACGCTGGATTGACCGTTTGCCGGAAAAAGGCTTCGTGCTGGCTCCTATTTCAGCGCTCGCCATCAAACCGAGGAAGAAAGGTCGCTAATGAACGACACGCGTCCCTACCGTCCCTGTGTGGGCGTTATGCTGTTGAATCGATTGGGGGAGGTGTTCGTTGGTAACCGCATCGACACGCCGGGCGATCATTGGCAAATGCCGCAGGGTGGCATTGAAGGCGA
>JAPKDL010000146.1 GCA_028822585.1 Alphaproteobacteria bacterium
CATGGCGGTGCAGGCGGCGCGTGATGCGGGCTTTAAAGACGCCCGTCATATTCGCGGCGGCGTTGACGCGTGGGATAAAGAAAACGGTCCGCTGGGAATTCCGGTCTGAAGCGACTGATTTAAATTTGGTGGACTGTTTTAGGCGAAGACGTAGGTTATTTGTCCCAACGCTTGAGAGGCGTTGGACTGCGCTGTCTGCGTGTATTTCCGGTATTCTGGTTTGCCGCGACGGTGCCGTCAGCATCGTCGTCGCTGGTCGACGTTAGGCTGGCGGCTGATTGGGCGGCGACGGTACCTTTGGCGGAAACTTCAACCTAATCTATCGGGGTAGATGTTTGGGTCTGGGTTGTTTGGACCGTCTGTGTTGGGGGCGAGGCGACCGTTACTTGTTCCGGATCGGTTTGATCGGCGTCCGTGCTGGGTTCCGTATCACCAACTTGAACCGTTGCAGTTTCGGTGTCGCCGGTCGCGCCGCTGGTTTCTAATTGGACGATGGTTTGGTCATCCGAGCCGAGTTCCTATTCGATAGATTCGTCCGGCACCAGGGTTATTCCCTACACCCTGATTGTTGAAAATGTAATTACGCTAGCAACGTTGGCCATAACAGACCCAACTAACCATATTATACTTCAAAATAGCCCGTTATGTGAATGTAGCCAAATAACATTGTTAATATTTACAAGGCCTTCGCCTAATCAAGCGCGCGCGGATCAAGCGCGTCTTGCAGGCCGTCGCCCAGAAAGTTAAATGCGATAACCGTGACGAAGATTAGCAAGCCCGGCCAAATGGCGAGCGTTGGGTTAGCCCAGATTAATTCCTGCGCGTTGGTCAACATCGCGCCCCAGCTGGCGGCGGGCGGTTGAATGCCAAGGCCCAGAAAGCTCAACACCGACTCAAGCAGGATGATATTGCCAATCGATAACGTCGTTGCAACGATAATAGGCGAGATCGCGTTGGGCAGAATGTGGACCCGCATGACCCGACCGGCCCCGGCGCCTTGCGATATGGCGGCGCGGATGAATTCACGGCGTTTCAAGGTCAGCGTTTCCGCGCGGACTAACCGTGCGACCGTTGTCCACCCGACGAACGAGATGATCAAAACGATCCGGTATAGACTAACGTTTTCGGACTCCGTCAGGACGGTGGGCAGACCAAGCTTTGTCAGATCAACGGCGGCGAGCACGATCAGTAGCGGCAGCAACGGCAATGCGATGACGCCATCTGTGACGCGCATTAGTATGGAATCGAGCCAGCCGCCATAATACCCCGCGAGCAAGCCGATAAAGGTGCCCGCAACCGCCGCGACGGCCGCCGCCGCCAAGCCGACGATCAGGGACACCCGGCCCCCATACAACAACCGTACCAGTAAATCGCGACCCAATTCGTCCGTGCCTAGCGGATGGTCGAGCGACGGTGTGGCGGAACGGTTGAACAAATTGGTCTTGTCCGCATCAACGTCCAGCGCGGCTTCAATCACCGGCGCGCCGAATGACGCCATGGCCAACAGAGCGATCAGGCACAGGCTGGCGACGGCCATGCGATGGCGCATAAACCGCTTTCCCATGCGCCAATTCATGCTTTCAGGTGCGGTGACACTCATGTGCGCGCTTTCGACAGGGTGACTCGGGGATCGAGCCAGACATAGCCGATATCGGCCAAAAAATTGCCGATCAGGGTTAGGAGCGTGGCGAACATCAACCCGACCAGGGCCAGATTGTAGTCATTGCCCAAGATCGCGTCGTAGATCATCTTGCCCATGCCCAGCCAGGAAAACATCGTCTCCGTGATCAACGCGCCGGAAAACAGGCGGCCCAGACTGAGCGCGATAATGGTGACCATCGGCAACAACGCGTTGCGCAAGGCGTGATTGACGACCACCCGGGGTTGGCTGACGCCTTTCGCGCGCGCGGTGCGGATGAAATCCTGGCGCAGGGTCTGCAACATGCTGGCTCGCATAAAGCGTGTAAATTCGCCCACCGACGCTAAGGTTAGCGCCAGGACGGGCAACACCATATGATGCAGCCGGTCGAAAAACCCACCCTTACCAACCGTTTCCATACCGCTCGCGGGCAACCAGCCCAGCGTGACGGAAAACAGGATAATTAGCAGTAGCGCCAACCAGAAGGGCGGGATGGAAATGCCTGCGAAGCAGAATAAATTCACCAGATAATCGGCGCGGGAATATGGTTTGAGCGCCGCGTAAACGCCAATGGGAATGGCGATGGTGAGCGACAGAATCAGGCTGAGGCCCAGCAACAACCCGGTGTTGGTGATCCGTGGGCCAATAACATTGGTGACCAATCGGCCGTGGTTGCGGGAATATCCAAACTCGCCCTGCACGGCGCCGCGCAACCAGGCGATGTAGCGATCCACAATGGGCTGGTCGAGCCCATGCAGCGCTTTCAGCCGCTTGGCGTCCGCCGGGCTCAAATTCGGGTCAGACTGGATCATCAAATCGATGGGGTCGCCTGGCATCAAACCGATTAGACCGTATATCGCAAACGATACGACCAACAGGACGATGAGGCTTTCGAGGACACGGCCTATGACATAGCGAAACATGAGCCGCTCAACAGTGGATTTGGGTGGATGTGAGGCCTTGGAATCATGTCGGTATTATGAACGCCTTGGCGTGAAAATACAGCGGCGGAACCGGTTGTTGTTTCCGGAATATTTTGGCTGTGCGGTCACCCTGGGTTATCGGATCAAGTCCGATAATGACAGTTGGGTGTGAGGGTTGGGATTTCGCGGCGCTTTTGCCGCCCTGCCATCGTTACTTAATCGCAGTTTTTATAATTTGATTTCAGGCAAATTTTGGCGCGGCGTTGCGCTTCTTCAATGGCGTCTGGAGTCATTTTGCGCGCCAGGGCCTTCCGAAGCTGCTTTGCTTCCATATGCCACTGTTTTTCAGCGATGTTTGCCCACAAATGCGCTTTCACATAGTCACGCTTAACACCGCGCCCGTAGTGGTGCATTACGCCAAGGGTATACTGCGCATTTGAAAAGCCCTGATTTGCAGCCTTGCGATACCATTCCGCAGCTTCTGTATAGTCCTTTGATACGCCCTTACCTAGACGGTACATATGACCAAGATTGTACTGTGCATTCATATCGCCATTTTCGGCTAGCGGCGTCCACTCCCGCAACGCGGTCGAATAATCCCGTTTCTGGTATGCATTAAATCCCGATTTAAAATCACCGGCACTCACTGGGGTCGCGCCCAGTAACATCATCGTTGTTGTTATTGCCGCGAGTAAAAAATTCATATCGTCCCCTTGCAATCATGATGCTCATAATTGCGCTGGCATTATGACGCATAACCGCGCCGAGGCCAAGGAACCACACCCGCGCGCACGGGCGCCTGTTATGGCACGTGATTATGGAATTTACTGTCCAGCCATGTTGACGCAATCAAAACACAACAACCCCACACGGGTAAAACGGCAACCAGCTTTGTACCGATTACGGCGAACAACTGTATTTATAACCTCACCCTAGTCCGTAAAATTACAACTCTCCGTGATAACGGGGTACTGTCAGTGCGTTCGGCGGCGCATAAAGCGTTCCGTTCATCGTGGCGCAATCCCTGGCGCAGGAAGGCCGCCCCCTAGGAACCAAACTCAGCAGCGGCTTCATCCGCATCACGCCGTCACCCGCCCCCGCCAAATGTTTACCGGCGCTTATAGACTTAAATATCAATTTTGAGCTGCAATGTGGCCTAATCGATAAGAAATTATAAGATGAGCACCGTTGTTCGCGCGCGGGTTGATGAAAAGACTAAAGATGAGGCCACGGCTGTTTTGGCGACGACCGGCCTGACGGTTTCCGACGCCTTTCGGTTAATGGTGGTGCGGATCGCCGCCGAACAAAAACTTGCCTTTGATCCGTTCGTGCCCAATGCCGAAACAATTGCGGCCATGAAAACGGCTCGCCGAGGCGATCTGGTTCCCCACGACAGCGTTGAAGACCTTATGGTCGATTTGAATGCAGACGATTAAGCACACCGGAGCTTTCAAACGAGATTACAAGCGAGAGAAAAAAGGACGGCGTGGCAAAACGTCGGATATTGAACTTGTTCGCATTAGGTGCCTCTGCGAACTTGGGCTGTAATTCCGCTTTCCCCGACCTACGGCGCGGCGCGCCAATGCTCCACCCAGAGGGCGCTGGTGAATTGGTGTCCGGTTGGTGTCACGCCTTTGAGCCATTTGGGCATGATGAATGGGTTGGCGCGAAAATATAGTGGTAGTACTGGCAGTTCCTCGGCGTAGATGCGCTGCAGGTCGTGCCACAGCGCCTTATTGGGTTTGGGCGCGCAGACCACTTCTACCTCGTCCAGCACCTTGTCCATGGCCGCATTGGTGAAGCCGGGATAGTTCTGACCGGACCAGCCATTATCCTTGGCGGGAATCTGGGTGGAGTGCAGGGTCGTGCGGGGCACGCCTCTGGGTGCTGAAATCCACGCATACATCGCCATATGCGGGAACTTCCGATAGCTGACTGTATCGCCAAAGAACACACGCGCAGGTTCGTTGCGAAGGCGGATATCCACGCCCACCTCGCGCCACTGGCTTTGCAGCACTTGTTGGATAAGTTCGCGCGATTTGTTGCCTGCCGTCGTCATCAAATCGAATTGTAGGCTGTCGCCTTTGGTGTTTCGGCGGAGGCCCTTGCCAACTGTGGTCCATCCGGCTTCAGTGAGGAGTTTGTGGGCGCGCGCCGGGTCGTACGCGTACTGCACGCCGCTGGGATCGTACACCGTGTCCAACGGGTTAGTCTGACTGTGCGCGACCGGTTGGCGGCCCTGGAACAATTGTTGACTGATGGCGGCGCGGTCGATGGCGTGCAACAGCGCTCGGCGCACGCGAATATCCGCCAGAATTGGGTTGTCCAGATTTAGGTCGATGTGTTCGTAGATCAGCCCAGATTTGTATTGGAACGTGAACGTCTCGCCATGGCGCTTTTCGAACGCCAGCGCCTGATCGACGGTTAATCCCAATTCGCCTGCGATGTAATCGATGTCGCCAGACAGCAGGCTGGCGGTCAAGGCGGCGGTGTTTTCGATGGCCTTGATGACGATACGTTTAAACGCAGGCACCTTGCCCCACCAGGTCGGGTTGCGTTCCAGAACGATGTGCGAGCCCGTTGCGACCTCGGTGATTTTATAGGGGCCATACCAGAGGCCGGGATTCGTCGTGGCGGTTTCATAGGCACTTTTGACCCGGTAGGTTTTGGGGTCCGCGGCGTGTGGCGTCTCAATATGCGCGGGCAACAAGTTCAACCCGCCCATGGCCGCGTATTCACAAGTGTATTTGTTGACGTGCAATGTGAATTTCTTGTCGTCATGCACGTCGATGCTGGTGATGCGTTCGAACAGTTCCAGATTGCCAAAGCCGCTGTTCCGGTTGCGGCCCAGTTCCCAGGTAAAGACAACGTCGCGGGTGGTGATCGGCGTCCCATCGCCCCATTTCGCATCGCTGCGCAGCGTATAGGTGACCGCGATGCCGGGTTTGCCGTCGGCGGTGGTTTCCCGCTTGGCCGTATCGGTCGCCAAATCCGGCAGGTCGACGCAGAGCAAACACTGCAGTTTCCAGTTGGCGTCGTAGACAGTTAAGGGGCGGCGCGTCATGGCGAGCACATAGGACTTCGCCAGCATAGATTCGATGTTGGGGTTGAAGTTCCGGGGAAACTGGCTGATCCCGATGATCAGCGTGTCTTTCGCGAAAGGTCTTTCCGTAAACGACACCATTATGACCAGCACGGCCAAGAGCCCAATTATCCGCGATTTTGTCATTTGGCGGTCGTCGCTTTTTCCGCGTTCGCGGCGGCCCAGCCATCTGGGTCTTCAAGGAACGCTCGCACTTGGGGCAGGTCGGACTTTTTGAAGTAGTCTTCTTCTTCGGCGCAGGCGAGGACGTCCCACCAGGTGGCGAGCGCGTGTAATTTGACGCCGTGCGCTTCTAAATCGCGCACCCCTTGCGGGAAAATACCGTAATGGAAAATGACAAAGGTATGGGCACATTCCGCGCCTGCTTCGCGCAGGCCGTCGACAAAGCTGACCTTGCTGCCGCCATCGGTCGCCAGATCTTCCACTAACAGGACGCGGTCGCCTTCTTCCACGACGCCTTCGATGCGGGCGTTGCGGCCAAATCCCTTCGGTTGTTTGCGCACATAGCACATGGGCAGCATCATGCGTTCCGCGACCCAGGCGGAAAATGGAATGCCGGCGGTCTCTCCGCCCGCGATAACGTCCAGTGATTCAAAGCCAATCGCGTTCTCGATCAACTCGACGCCCATATCCATCAATGTGGCGCGGGCGCGGGGAAACGATATCAACCGTCGGCAATCAACGTAAACTGGGCTAAGGCGACCGCTGGTGAAGACGAAGGGGTCGTCCGGCTGGAACAGGACGGATTGTGTTTCAATCAGGATACGGGCGGTGATGCGTGCGGGATCGGCGACCATGGAATTCCTTTGGGGTTCGGTGTGGAACTAGCTCGAGCGGAGGTCAATTTGACCTATGCCAGGCAATGTAGCGCCCGTTTTCAAAGCCGTCGAAGACTTCTTTTATGAGAGGATGGCGAATGGGGTCGGCAGACGAGTCGGCTGCGAGATTTTGTTCCGCGACATAAGTCGTATGCGTCGCGTCATGCACCAGAACGTGATACCACGGCGCGTCTTTGGGCGGACGCGAGCGCGCCATTTGTTCATACCAGGAATGCGAACCTTGGAAGACTGGGTCGACATCGGTAATGACGCCGCGATAGTCGAACAGCTGATGATGTATCAACTGACCGATTGCGAATTTAGCATTGTCGTTGGACGGCGAGTGGTTGGGCATTGGTGGAACCTTTATGACCCAGGTTGATCGTCACTTTAACGCCGGATTGCTCCGGTCTCAACTGATTCAAAGCGCGCGGGCGTTCGGGGGAGGGGGG
>JAPKDL010000147.1 GCA_028822585.1 Alphaproteobacteria bacterium
ATGGATCGTTCAAACGGAACGTCGGGCGATTGATTATAGGTGATGATCCGCCGTGCCGCGACCACCCCCAAAGTCCTGTGGAGCGATGGTGGGGTTAGGTCTTCGGGTCAGTCTGTGCCTTTGGTCTTTTTCGCATCACCGCCTTGTTCCCAACTGTGGCTGGTGGCGACACATTCCGTGGATTCGAATCGACCGGTTCGATTGCTGATCGCACTGCGCCCCTTATTGGGCTGATTGGGTGGAATGTAAAACATGCGCCAACCTAAAGAACAAAAAAAGAACTCATAAGCTTGCCGGTCGGCGTCTTATCGGCGATAAAGGATGACCCATGGGTAAATTAAGCGTCATCATCCCAACCTTGAACGCCGGAATGGAATTGCGGCGCAGCCTGCCGCCGTTGGCGGTGTTCGAGGGGTTGGATATACTTCGGGAGCTCATCCTCGTGGATGGGGGGTCGGACGACGACACTCTAGCCATTGGCGACGCCGCGGGCGCCCAAATCATTAATGCTGAACGAGGGCGTGGTCGGCAACTCGCCACTGGCGGGGTGGCGGCGCAAGGTGAGTGGCTGTTGTTTCTTCATGCGGACACGGTTCTGGATGCGCGGTGGCGGGACGCTATCGACGCCTTCATGGAAAATCCGGAGAACCAGGTGCACGCTGGATATTTCCGCTTTGCGCTGGATGATTCATCGTTTGCGGCGCGGGTCCTTGAAAAATTTGTCGCCATGCGCTGTTGGTTATTTGGCCTGCCTTATGGTGATCAAGGGCTGTTGATCAAACGGGACCATTATCGAAACCTGGGCGGGTTTACGACTATGCCCTTTCTGGAAGATGTCGCTTTGGTCCGGCGCATTGGACGGAAGCGCATGACACCGATAAAAGCAACCGCGACGACATCCGCTGCGCGGTATCGCAGGGATGGGTACCTGGTGCGGTCGTTGCGGAACTTTACGTGTTTGACGTTGTATTTCCTGGGGGCCCCGCCCCGTCTTCTTTTCAAGATATATATATGAACCGACATTTGGTGATCTTCGCCAAGGCGCCGCGACTTGGCCGCGTGAAAAGTCGACTGGCCGCTGAAATCGGCGCGGTCGCGGCATGGTGCTTCCAACGAGACACGTTGTCCTGCGTTGTTCACCGGTTGCGCTATGACGCCCGTTGGACATGTTGGCTTGCGGTGACGGCCGAACCCGCGCGATGGCCCATAGGCGTTTGCCGCTTTCGCCAAAGTGCGGGGGATCTTGGGCTCCGTATGCAAAATGTTATGGAGACGCTGCCCCGTGGTCCTGTTGTGCTTGTCGGCGCGGATATTCCCGACATTCAACCCCGACACATCGAGACCGCATTTCGGAAATTGGGGTCGCATGACGCGGTGTTTGGACCCGCGCCCGATGGCGGTTACTGGCTGGTTGGGTTTCGCCGCCGCCCTATTACGCCCACGCCATTCTCCGCTGTGCGTTGGTCCAGTGAACACGCGTTGGCGGACACGGTTGCGAATTTGGGTGGTCGGGCCCGTGTCGCTTATTGCGATACTTTAAGAGATGTCGACGACGGCAAAGCGCTGGCCGATTACGTCTCCAGCAAACGTGGCATCATTTCGACAAAATTACAGGGCATGAAACGGTAATCCAATTGATGCTGTAATATTTCATCCCAGGCGTCCCGGCAGGCGCCGGTCGATCCCGGTAGGGCGAATAAATAGGTGCCGTTGGCCACGCCCGCCACAGCGCGGCTCTGCATCGTCGAAGTTCCAATTTTTTGAAAGCTGATCCACCGGAAGAGTTCTCCAAAGCCGGGGATTTCCTTTTCTACGACTTTAGCAAAGGCTTCGGGCGTGACATCCCGCCCGGTCACGCCGGTGCCGCCAGTCGAAATTACGCAATCAATGGCGGGATCATCAATCCAGACCTGCAATTGGTCCGCAATAACGTCGATGACGTCTTTCACAATGGCGCGCCCGGCTAATTCATGGCCGGAATCGGACAGACGTTGCACCAAGGTGTCGCCGGATTTGTCATCCGCTTCGGTTCTGGTGTCGGATACGGTCAGGATGGCGATGCGGACCGGTTTAAAGGATCGCTTATCGCTAATGGGCATTGTGCGCCGCCTTTATGGAAGTTTGGTCGAACGGGATATAGACCGGCCATTCGCCTGCGGCAACCGCGTCAAGCGATGGTGTTGGCTGTTTCAAACGAAGCCGGTAGGCCCAAAAATTCGTCATGACATGTTCAACATATTTTCGGGTTTCGCGCGACCGGATACTTTCAATGAATAACAGCGGGTCGTCCTGGTATTTCGATTTCCGGCGCCATTTTTTCAAATTTCCGGGTCCAGCGTTGTATGCGGTCGTGGTGAAAAACAGATTATAGCCAATCGTCCGGTCGTTCATCAAGTGATGGATATATTTTTGCCCCAATCCGATATTGTGCGCGGGGTCATACAACGCGCGGCGTTTGGCACCACGATACTGGGTTCGGGCGATAAACCCCGCCGTCGCTGGCATCAGTTGCATAAGGCCCACCGCTCCGCTACGACTTTTTGCTGTCAATTTGAACCGCGATTCCTGACGCATAAACGCAAAGATTAGCGCCCGGTCGATGGTGTATCCTCCCTCGGGCGACCAACCGGGTAGGGGAAACAGGGCGGCGTCATAACGTTCGCCGCGCGTTCGTTCCAAACGGGACCCAATGCGCACCGAGACATCCGGCATGTTGGCGCGATCCGACAAGGCCAACAGCACCCGTGTCAATTCGAGCGACGGGTTGTTGGCGAAGCGTTTTAGTTCCGATCCGGCGCGAATTGATTGCCCGGCCTGGAGCAATCCCAACGCCCGCTTCGCAGCGGGAATACGGTCCAGCAGGGCGATTCCCGTGGACCCAAGCACTGGGATACTCCAATCGAATTCCAAATCTTCGCCCAACGCGCGCAATGCTAAAATTCCGTAAAAACTTCGGGGCGCCGTCGCCGCACGGCGTAGTAGCACGGTGACGTTCTGGGGTTGGCGGTTCACCAGATTGGCGCGCGCCGCCCAATACGCTGCCGCCGCGCGCAGCCAGTTAGACACGCCGGGCACGGTGGACATGCGTTCAAAATAATCTGCGGCGATGTCGAGTTTCCTCAAACGCCATGCGGTCAAGCCGCCCCACCACAGGGCGTAAGGCGCTTTGACACCCGACCTCTGAACGGCGCGCGACGCGATTTCAAAGGCCTTGTCGTCTTTCCCGGCGTGGTAATAGCTGCGCGCGATGATCGCCAATGTTTGGTCATATCGCGCGGGTGTGAACCGTTTGCGATTGAGTTTGGTTTCAAATTGGTTCAACGCCTGGGTCGGACGCTCCCGTCGGACCAGGCTCTTGATCCGGTTTTGCGTCCGATACATGTGTATCCGGCGGCTGCGGCTAACCCGCTTCCGCTTGACTGCTGATCCAGTATTTCGCACTTTTGGGGTGCTGACGTTTGGTTTTATGGCGATGGGTCGTTTTGGCGACTGCCAACCTTTGGGTTGGCGCCGCAACGCTAGTCGATACACCTGCAGGGCGCCTGGATGGTCCGCGTAACCGCTCATCCAGGCCTTTAATTCCTTATACTTAGACCTATACGCTGTCGGATGCATGTAGCGTTGGCGCAGCACATGTCCCAATAATAATTTATCGGACAATTGCTTGATAAGCTGGTCGGCTTTCCGCCAGGCGCCGCCGTCCTGAAGCTTGAATATTTGGCGGTACAGGGCGACGTCGGCAGCGTTGAGAATTTCGGGAAGTGCCGTTGGAGCCGCAGCGTCAAATTCTGATGAAAGACCCGATGGCGGTAGCGACGCTGTTTCCGTTTTGGCAAGGTTTTGAATAACGTTGTTTTGCGCTATAGATGGCACCGCGAAACCCACGAATGCAATAAACGCTAAAACGGCGAAGAGTCCAGCGGACACCTGGGTTGGTGGGACGTTAACGTGTCCTTTGCAGCGACATGCTTCCATAAAATAATCAAAATGGCTTGCGCCGTCCTCCCCCTCCATCCGATCCATCCTAACTAACCGAGTCTGGGTTTTACGTCAATTCTTCAAGCTTGGCGCGCAACGCCAGAAGGTCGCGCCACGCGAACTGTTTTTGTGCGGGCGTCCGCAGCAAATAAGCGGGATGAAACATGGCGAGCGCTGGAATCGGTGGAGCGTCTGCAGTGGCGCCGGGCAATTGATAACCGTACCATTTGCCCCGTAGCCGTGAGATGCCTTCGGTGCGACCTAACAACGTTTTCGCCGCCGCCGCGCCGACGAAGACCAGTATGCTAGGGGCGACAAGTTCGATATGCCGCTGGACAAACGGCAGGCAGGCGGCGACCTCGGCGCTGGTCGGGTTACGGTTGCCGGGTGGGCGCCAGAACAGAACGTTCGTGATATAAATATTTTCACGCGCTAACCCGATGGCGGACAACATCCGGTCCAACAGATGACCGCTAGCGCCGACGAAGGGTTCGCCTTTTCGATCTTCTTCAGCGCCGGGCGCTTCGCCGATGATCATAATGTCTGCGTTTGGATCACCGGTCCCGAAAACTGTATTTGTCGCTGTTTTCTTTAAAGGGCATCCTTCAAAGGTTTCCAAGGCGGTGCGCAGCGCCTCAAGATTTGGCGCGGCGCGGGCGATTCTCTGGCTGTCCACGGACATCGGCGATCCAGTGGCAGGGCTATTGGTGGGCGGGGCAGCGGGCGCGACTGCGGGTGGAATGGTCGGCGAACCACTTTCTGGGACGTGGGGTGGCGACGTCGGTGGAGAGGGCGTGGTCGCGGGTCGCGCGTACCAGTTCACGGGAACGTCGCCAATGGCTTCATCCGCACCGGCGTCAATTGACCAGCGCAGCGCGTCCAATGGCAATAGGGGATCTATAGACGTCGTCAAAATATTAAGTCTGGCACTGGAACCTTCGGCATTTCACGTTATTGTCTACCAAATCATGGTGGTTTGATATAGATAACGCCGCCATATGTCACGCGACCGGTTTGACGCCCGGCGTAACGACTAGTGGGATAATTCTGAGGTTCGTCCCATTAATGTGGGAAGAAATCGGTATCTGAATCACACTGGTATCAATAGGTTGGTGTGTTGATTCATGCGAAATTCGACGTACCGAATTTCCCGATTAGGGCACTTGAAGTGTTGGGGTATTATAGGGAGCGTGCCACATGGAACGCGAGGCAATGGAATACGATGTCGTCATTATTGGCGCGGGCCCGTCGGGGTTGTCGGCGGGTATTCGGCTCAAACAACTCGCCCAGGAAATGGACCGAGAAATTTCTGTCTGCATTCTTGAAAAAGGATCGGAGGTTGGCGCACATATTTTGTCGGGCGCTGTGCTCGATCCCCGCGCGCTGAACGAATTGTTTCCTGATTGGAAGGAGCTCGGCGCGCCGCTGAACACACCGGTTTCGGCAGAAAAATTCATGTTTCTGACCGAAAAAGGCGGTTTGTCCTGGCCCGCCGCCTTGTTGCCGCCGCCCATGAAAAATCACGGCAACTATGTCATCAGCCTTGCCAATCTCTGTCGTTGGCTGGGCGAACAGGCCGAAGCGCTGGGCGTTGAAATTTACCCAGGCTTCGCCGCCGCTGAAGTGTTGTATCGCGAAGACGGCTCGGTAAAAGGCGTTGCGACTGGGGATCTAGGAATCACCAAAGATGGTGAGCAAGGCCCTAATCACCAGGCCGGCATGGAGCTCCACGCCACCTTTACCCTATTTGGCGAAGGTTGCCGAGGCAGCCTTGGCAAACAATTGATGGAACAATTCGGTCTACGCGACGATTGCGAACCCCAGACATACGGCATTGGCCTGAAAGAGTTGTGGGAAATAGATCCTGAAAACCACCAGGAAGGGTTAGTGATGCATACCGCCGGGTGGCCCATGCAAAGCGATACCTATGGCGGTTCTTTCCTCTACCACCTGGACAACAATCAAGTATCCGTCGGCTTTGTTATCGCCCTTGATTACGCCAACCCCTATCTGTCCCCGTTCGAAGAATTTCAGCGTTTCAAGTCGCACCCCAAAATTCGACCGATGTTCGAAGGCGGGCGGCGAATCGCTTATGGCGCGCGAGCGCTGAATGAAGGCGGCATTCAATCCTTGCCAAAAATGACCTTTCCCGGCGGTGCCTTGATCGGGTGTGAAGCGGGGACCATGATCGTACCGAAGATCAAGGGCACCCACACAGCGATGAAATCCGGCATGTTGGCGGCGGAAGCCGTGTTCGCCGCGGTCGGCATGGGCGCCACGGGGTCAGAGGAATTAACAGATTTCTCAGACGCCTTCGCAAATTCCTGGGTGCAGGACGAATTGTGGACGTCTCGGAACATGCGGCCTTCGTTCAAATGGGGATTGTGGGGCGGCACCGTTTATACGGGCATTGATCAAATGGTGCTGCGCGGGCGCGCTCCGTGGACGCTGTCCCATGGACACAAAGACAACGAGACGCTAAAAAAAGCCAGCGACGCCACGCCAATCGACTACCCTAAACCCGATGGCGAGATCACCTTCGACCGCCTGACCAACGTGTCTTTTTCCGCGACGAATCATGAAGAAGACCAACCCGCGCATCTGACGTTGAAAGACCCAAGCGTGCCCATCGACGTCAATTTGGCATTGTACGACGCGCCGGAACAACGGTATTGCCCGGCGGGAGTCTATGAAATTATCCGCGATGACGATGGGGCCAATCCGCAATTGCAAATCAATGCGCAGAACTGTGTTCATTGCAAAACCTGTGATATTAAGGACCCGACCCAGAATATCGTCTGGGTAACGCCAGAAGGCGGCGGCGGGCCTAATTATCCGAATATGTGATCGCCAATCCAATTTGAAAGCTGACGCGGCGGGTTGAAATTAGGTATAATTC
>JAPKDL010000148.1 GCA_028822585.1 Alphaproteobacteria bacterium
AAGGCGCGCGCCTTGTCGGCATTGGCCGTCAATACCTTTATAATCGCGTCGACCGTCACGGCGTCGTGATCTTTGCGCCAGCAATCATAATCCGTCACCATCGCGACGGTCGCGTAACACATCTCGGCTTCACGGGCGAGCTTGGCTTCGGGCATGTTCGTCATGCCGATCACATCGCAGCCCCAGGACCGATAAAGTTCCGATTCCGCGCGTGTTGAAAATTGGGGGCCTTCCATGACTAGATAAGCGCCACCGCGAACCGCCTCAATGTCCAGTGTAGCTGCGGCCGCCATAAGAGCGTCGCCCAACCGTCCGCAAACAGGATCCGCCACGGACACATGCGCGACCAACCCGGTACCGAAAAACGACTTTTCCCGCGCGAAGGTGCGGTCGATAAACTGGTCGATGATGACGAAGGTCCCCGGCGCCAGGCCTTCACGCAACGACCCGACTGCGGATAGGGATAGAATTTCAGTGACCCCACAGCGTTTCAAGGCATCTATATTGGCGCGGAAATTCAAGGCGCTGGGTGGAATTTTGTGGCCGCGACCATGACGCGGTAGGAACGCCATTTTTTGACCCGCTACATTTCCTAGCATTATGTCGTCAGAAGGCTCGCCGAAGGGGGTTTCCACCTTTTTCCATTCGACATCGGTCATGCCTTCGATGTCATACACGCCGCTACCGCCGATGACGCCAATGACGGTCGAATTGCCTGATTTGTTCATACGATTAGTCTTCCTGCAGAAGTCTTTAATTTTACACATTCTCCCGAATCGTTGGGAGAAAGGGACTGTATAACGCGGGATTCTATTATTCGAGACGTGATTTTGGGAAACGAAGGATCACAACTGTGCCTACTTAGACATTACTGCGTAATTCAAGGGTGCCGTCATGGGATTCCACCATTGATTTGGTCAGCGATAGCCCTAACCCAGCACCATCGGTGGATCGGTCTAGCGCGTCATTTCCAACGGTGAAGCGTTCCAATATTCTTTTTTGATCTTCATCCGTGATGCCCACGCCGTTATCGGCGACGGCAATTAAAATGTTGCCATTGGGGGAGATCAAGTCTTGTTCCGCCATTGCGCTAAAATCACAGTGTCTGTCTCGCCAGGTTTAATGACGTCAGAAATTATTTCGTTGAGTTCCTGAAATTTCTCATTTCTGATCACGAGTCGTTCATCCGCATCCCACAATGCGAAGGGGCCGGACGATGTGTCGACGGCGCTCGCCAATAATTCTTTGGTGCGTCTATGATCTGACGCATCAACCGAAATGCTCTATATATATTCCGCGTCGCCATTTCGACTTTCGATGGGCACAATATCCCGGCGATAAATCAGGTCCAGGTAGATTTTCCCGGCACGCTCCAACTCTCGAATCGCTTTACCTGTGCGGAAGACTTGATCAACACGAGTATCGATTTAGGCACCACGTTCCTGGCCATAGCCATCCACAGCCGTTTTTTCGATGAAACCTTCTTCCCTCATGCCTATCGCGGCGGCTAACGCTTTAGTTACAAAAACGTAACGACCCTCGGGGTCCTCCATGGCGGGTCGTAGGGGAATATTGTCTAGAATGGTCTGGAACATGCCAGTACGGCTAGATTGCAATAACTCTACACGTAATGATTGTATTTCGGCGATTAACGTCTTTTTGATTTTATTTTCATCGGGATCGTCAGACATATATCATAATGCCGCAAACTCGCTATTTTAGCGTCTAAAATCCACAGAGGATGTTCAAGTACACACGAGGGCACATAATTGAAGTGGTATTATAAATAATAATAAAGTTAAAAATTTAGGGGAGTCCTAATTTTCCAACGATGCAAACGTGGTTTTAGGTTTAATTTTGTCGTGATTATGAGGCGTCAAAGTCGAAGGCAAATTGAGTATCCGCGCCTAATTCCGGTGCGATCGCGTTGAAAGCCGGACGAATTCCATCCAGTGAAAATGGCAGTCCCGGTAAACGGAAATCAGCCGTGGGGCTGCTTTGCATCATCCCTGACGCTATAGTCTGGGGATGCGCCATGACTTCGGCTAAATCCTGCACGGGCGCATTCGGCACGCCGGCCGTATTCAAAGCGTCGGCCCATTCCTGACGGCGGCGGGTCTTGAAGGCTACAGTCAGAATTTCTGTCAACGCTGCTTCATTCGCCATACGCGTGGATACGGTTGCAAATTTTGGATCGTCCGGTAGGCCCGACAATTCCATGACATCGCAAAATTTCACGAATTGATCATTGGTCGCCACGGACACCACCAAGAGTCCATCTGCGGTCTCAAATCCGCCATTTGGCGCGACAAGTGGCCCTCGCAATCCGGTACGTTCGGGCACATCGCCGCCCGCTTCATATTGCACGACCGGTAGGATCATCATGTTCAATGATGTTTCAAACAAGGAGGCGTCCACCACCCCGCCCTTGCCGGTCAAATTGCGGCGCATTAAGGCCGCTTGAATACCAACGACGGCCCAAGCGGATGTGCCAATATCGACGATGGAGACACCCACCCGACTGGGCGGTCGGTCCGCTTCGCCGGTGACGCTGATGATGCCGGAAAAGGCCTGCATCAACGGGTCGTAACCCGCCAAGTCCTTCAAGGGGCCTTTGTTCCCGAATGCACTGATATTGCAATAGACCAAGCGGGGCGCGGCCTTACATAATGCGGTCGCACCAAGTCCAAGCTTGTCAAGGGCACCGGGCCGCATGTTCTGTACCACCACGTCGGCCTGTTCGGTAATAAACCGAACAACTTTCCCCCGGTCCTCGTCGTTGCGCAGGTCGACCTGCACCGATTCCTTGCCCCGGTTGAGCGCCTGAAACGGCGCTGGCGTGCCGCCAAGATGGGGCGGGGGCCAACTTCTCACTGGATCGCCGCCTCTTGAAGATTCGAATTTAACGACACGGGCACCCAATTCACATAATACGCGGCATGCGAAAGGTCCGGCCACTGTGGTGCCTAATTCGGCGACAACGATGCCCTCCAGGGGTTTTACAGTCATATTCATTAATGCTCATTTGTTTCAAACGCAGCAAAAGCCGCCCGGAACCATGACGCCCCAGTGGGCTAATTTCAAGGTGTAGGCGCGTTGGATTGTTGCGCGTTGGGGTATTCGGGTTATGCTATCACAACTTTCAGTTTCCCGATTCATCTTCCAAGGAAATGTGCGCGATGGCCCCTTTAAACACAGATGACCCCGCTTTCATGCCCCTCACCGTTCTGTCGCAGGCGATTGGCGCTGGAACAATATCTTCCGTTGAGTTGGTGGACAGGTTGCTGACGCGAATCGACGCTCATGACGACAAGCTGCACGCGTTCGTCACGGTGTATGGCGATGACGCGCGGCTGGCGGCGGAAGGCGCGGACAAGGCCATTCGGTCGGGACATAAAATTGGACCGTTGCACGGCATTCCAATCGCCATCAAGGATATCGTCGATATCGAAGGTCGGATTACGACGGGTGGCTCGAAAGCCTGGATCAATCGTGTATCACCAGTCACCGCGACTTTGGTGAAGCGGCTAGTGTCAGCGGGCATGATTGTCCTGGGAAAAACTCACTCGGTCGAATTCGCCATGGGCGGGTGGGGCACCAATCAGCATATGGGCACGCCCTGGAACCCGTGGGATTTAAACACGCACCGCACGCCGGGCGGGTCCAGCGCCGGGTCGGGCGTTTCGGTCGCCGCTGGGCTGGCACCATGCGCCATTGGTACGGACACAGGTGGTTCGGTTCGCCTGCCCGCGTCGTGGTGTGGATTGACCGGGCTGAAGACGACCATTGGCCGCATCAGTGTACATGGCGTATTGCCGCTCAGCAGCACCTTGGACACACCGGGCCCGATGACCCGCACGGTCGAAGACGCCGCCTTGTTGTACAATGTCCTTGCCGGGCCGGATCCCAAGGACCCGTTAACCCTGCGCCATCCCGTGACGGACCCGCTGCCGACGATGCGCCAGGGCGTCGCCGGGTTGCGTCTAGCGGTAATGCCGGAGTCGGAGCGTGACGGCGTGGACGCGGAAATTCTTACTGCCTATGACAACTCCGTCGAGATGCTGCGGAGCTTGGGCGCGCAAATCGTGACCGTGTCGCTGCCGCGCCCATTCGCGAAGTTAGGCGCGGCGACAGGCCGGATTATTGGTGCCGAGGGCTATTTCTTTGTTGGTGATCTTGTTGATCAACCGGAATTGTCCATCGATGAGGCGGTCCGTCCGCGCATTTGGGTTGGCAAGGGCATGTCCGCCCAAGATTATCTGAAGGCTTTGAAAACCCAACAGGAAATCAAAGCGGAATTCGACGCGGCGCTGGCCGACGCCGACGCCTTTTTAATGCCGACGACGGCAACAGCGGCGATCCCCCTGGATGCGGTTGATCAGAACGACACCCCGGCGATGTTCACCCGCGTCGCCAATTTGTTGGAACGTTGCGCCGTATCGCTGCCCAATGGTTTCACGGCGGGCGGATTGCCGTCTTCACTACAAATCATGTGCCGGGGGTATAATGAAGCCATGGCGTTGCGCATCGGTTGGGCCTATGAACAAGCTACAGACTGGGCCGGGCGCATCCCGCCCAATCTGGAGACTTGAATTTGGCCCTTTAAACCGTTGGTCCATAGAAAATCGGCCAAGCGTGCAGCGCCCATCCACCAAAAGCTGTCAGAACCACCACTAACCAGGGCGGAGTTTTCCAAAACACCAAAAGGGTGAACGCCGCCATCGCCAACCCAAAATCTGCCGCGGAAAGGATCGCGCTGGTCCAGACCGGATCGTAAAGCGCGGCGAGCAGCAGGCCCACCACAGCCGCATTCACGCCCATTAGCGCGTTGCGAATTGCAGTGATGCGACGCAAGGCGTCCCAGAACGGCATGGCACCAATCACCAATAAAAACGACGACGCGAAGATCGCCAGCAGACAAATGATGCCGCCAACGATGCCGTTCGGCGCGCCGGTCATCACTGTGCCCAGATAGGCGGCGAAGGTGAATAATGGTCCCGGCACGGCTTGAGTGGCACCATACCCAGCCAGAAACGCGTCCTTCGACACCCAGCCCGGCGGTACGACTTCCGACTGTATCAACGGCAATACGATATGCCCGCCGCCAAACACCAATGATCCGGATCGATAGAACGAATCGACCAGTGCCATGGTTTGAGAGGGATATAGGGACGCCAACACAGGCAATCCAATCAACCCAGCGAAAAACAAAAATAACGCGGTGATCGCGACGAACTTGCTAATCCGAACACCCAGGTCAATGTGGTCCGTAACAATGTCGGCGCGCAAGGCGGCCCAACCGTACAGTCCTCCAATGACGATGGCGCCTACCTGAGCAAAGGGGGATGGAATTGCCAGGACCCCAATCGCGGCAGCGGCGGCCAAGGTCGCCCGTTTTGCGTCTGGGCATAGGCTTTTTGCCATGGTCCACACGGCTTGCGCCACCACGGCCACGGCGACAACTTTCAATCCGTTCAAAGCGCCTGATTCAACCGCATCGCCAAACGCCAACACGCCATACCCGAACATGATCAGCGCGATGGCGGACGGCATGGTGAAGGCGACCCAAGCGGCAAGCGCACCCGGCAACCCCGCGCGCGACAACCCAATGCCAATTCCGACTTGGCTTGATGCGGGTCCCGGCAGGAACTGGCACAACGCGACCAGATCGGCGAAGGCGCGTTCGTCCAGCCACTTACGGCGATCGACGAATTCGTTATGAAAATAACCGATATGCGCCACCGGCCCGCCAAACGAC
The DNA here is from genome assembly GCA_028822585.1 of Alphaproteobacteria bacterium. Taxonomy (GTDB): domain Bacteria; phylum Pseudomonadota; class Alphaproteobacteria; order UBA8366; genus JABJJH01. Next base: position 5,759 of record JAPKDL010000148.1, read on the forward strand.
GTCAGTCCCAATCGCAGGAATGTCAAAAACACCGTGGCGACGGATCGTTCTCCATCGTCCTTTGTCTCAATCTCATAGGCCATTTAATTGCGCCTCCCCCGCGCCGTGCCTACTATACGACAAAATGAGATAAACTAAATCAGGGAGAAAAAATTCATGGCGGATTGGAAATTCACGAAAGGGCTACATGACATCGGCAATGGGTCCTACGCCTATCTGCAACCCGATGGTGGTTGGGGATGGAGTAACGCGGGACTGATCACCGACGGGGATGAAGCGTTGCTGGTCGACACCTTGTTCGACCTGAAGCTGACTCGTGAAATGCTGGATGCCATGCGTGATGCGACACCCCAGGCGAACGATATAGGCACGCTCATCAACACCCATTCCAACGGTGACCATACCTTCGGCAACCAATTGGTTGAAGGCGCTGAAATCATCGCTTCGGCGGCCTGTGCGGCGGAAATGAAAGAACGTGGCCCGGAAGAATTAGCGCAAATCATGCGTGAAGCGCCCGGTTTGGGTGAAGGCGGTAAATTTCTGTTGGAAGCGATGGGGCCGACCAAGTTTGATTTCAATGACATCGTCTACACGATGCCGACCCGCACCTTTGACAAAAGCTTAACACTGACCTTGGGTGATAAAACGATTGAGGTGTTGAATGTTGGCCCGGCGCATACTGGTGGCGATACTTTAGTCTACATCCCCGAAGATCGCACCGTGTTCACGGGCGATATCCTTTTCAACGAAGGACACCCGATTCTCTGGGCGGGCCCGATCGCCAATTGGATCACCGCGTGCGATTTGATGTTGGGGTGGGATTTGGAAACCGTAGTGCCGGGCCATGGCGCGATCACAGACAAATCATCCATTCGCAATTTGAAGGAGCATTTGATCTATATCGACGCGGAAGCGCGAAAACGATACGATGCCGGAATGGGTGTCGAGGAAGCCGCACTGGACATCGTTATGGACGCCTATGACCAATGGTCCGATCCAGAACGTATTGTCATCAACGTCATGTCGCTGTTCCGGGAATATGGCGCACCGCCATCAACCTCTCCTCGAATAGAGCTTCACGCTATGATGTCGCGCTACAGAGCGCACCGGCGC
>JAPKDL010000149.1 GCA_028822585.1 Alphaproteobacteria bacterium
ACGGTGGTTCGCGATGGCCCTGGCTTCGTGGCGCAACGAATTATAGCGATGATCTGCAATGTGGGCTGTTCGGTCGCACAGTTCGGCATTGCGTCGCCGGAAGATATCGACAAGGCTGTAACCTTGGGCTTGAATTATCCATATGGACCGTTGGGGTTTGGAGATAAGATTGGCCCGGATAAGATATTGCGAATTTTGGAAGGCGTATATGGGTTGACTCGCGACCCCCGCTACCGCCCCAACCCATGGCTGACGCGCCGCGCCAAGTTGGGCGTATCGTTATTGACATCGGATGCGTACGAATAGAACACGGATCAACTGATTAAATTTTGACAAAAAAGGAGAAGCATCATGCTCGACGCTTATATCTACAGTGGCAAAAGAACGCCGTTTGGCCGACACGCCGGTAAACTTTCCAGCGTTCGTCCGGACGATATGCTAGGCAACGTCATCCGCGACACCGTCGCCGACACCAGTTTCAGTGCGGATCAATTCGACGACGTAATTGTTGGTTGCGGCAACCAGGCGGGCGAAGACAGCCGCTGCGTGGCACGCCATGCGGGCTTGATCGCAGGCTTGCCGATTGAAGTGCCGGGTCAAGTTATTCAACGCAACTGTGCCAGTGGATTGAGCGCGATCATCAGTGCAGCGCACGCTAGCACGGTAGGCGAAGGCGATTTGTTCATTGCGGGTGGTGTCGAAAGCATGACGCGGGCCCCCACCGTCGTGGGGAAATCTGAATCGCCCTACAGCACCAAGATTGACGCCTATGATTCGGCGATTGGAGACCGGTTTCCGAACAAGGCGCTGAAGAAAGATTTTGGCTGGGAATCCATGCCGGAAACCTCGGACAATGTCGCCAAGGACTTCCAAATCACTCGGGAAGAAGCTGATCTCTTTGCGTTGGGGTCGCAGATGAAATACCAGGAAGGCAAAAACGCTGGGTATTTCGATGGTGAAATTACACCCGTGATCATTCCCGCCGGACGTCGGACACCGGAAATTGTAATTTCTGAGGACGAACATCCCCGCGCAAACACCGACCTTGCGGGGCTCGCCAAATTGCGCCCTCTGTTCGAAGGCGGCGTCACAACGGCGGGTAACGCGTCTGGCATTAATGACGGCGCCGTGGCGACTATCGTTGGCAGTCTTGCCGCAGGTGAAAAAGCTGGCGCCAAGCCGATGGTACGGATCCTGTCCAGCGCCTCATCGGGCGTTTCACCGCGGATTATGGGTATTGGCCCGGTCCCAGCGTCACAATTGGCGTTGGAGCGCGCCGGATTGACCCTGGCGGATATGGATGTCATTGAAATAAATGAAGCCTTCGCCGCCCAAGTGCTTGGTTGCCTCAAAGGCCTCAGCTTGGCCGCGGATGACAGTCGTGTGAACATGCATGGCGGTGCCATCACCGTGGGACACCCCTTGGGTGCCTCGGGTCCGCGCATCGCATTAACGGCGGCGCGCCAGTTGGAACGCACCGGCGGCCGCTACGCGCTGGCGACCTTGTGTGTCGGCATCGGCCAAGGCACCGCCATTGTGATGGAGCGCTTCCAAGGATGAGCGATAGCGTTCCGTCCTTCGTATGGGAAGATCCGCTCCTGCTGGAAGACCAGCTGAGCGAGGAAGAGCGGCAGATACGCGACGCGGCGAAGTCCTTTGCCAGTTCTGAGTTGACGCCGCTCATCCTTGAGTGGAACCGAAACGAGTTCTTTGATCCCGAAATCATGAAAGAATTCGGAAAGCTGGGATTTCTGGGTGCCACCCTGCCGGACTATGAATGCGCCGGTATTGGGTTTGTCGCCTATGGCCTGATCTGTCGGGAGTTGGAGTTTGTCGACACCAGCTTCCGGTCGTCAGTCGGGGTGCAGACGGGGCTCGTTATGGCCCCGATCCATCGCTATGGCTCGGAAGAGCAAAAACAACGTTTCCTGCCGGGCTTGCGTGAAGGCGAGTTGATCGGCGCCATGGGATTGACCGAGCCAAACCACGGCTCGGACGCTGGCGCCATGCAGGCCCGGGCGAAAAAGGTCGATGGTGGGTATAAACTAAGCGGCACGAAACAATGGATTACGCATTCGCCTTGTGCGCATGTTTTGCTGATTTGGGCGAAGGATGACGCGGATGTGGTGCGTGGGTTCATTTTGGAACGCGGCATGAAGGGTTTGGATACGCCCAAGATTGAGGGCAAGATGGCGGTTCGTGCGTCCCCGACTGGGTTCGTCATGATGGACGAAGTTTTTGTGCCGGATGAAAATGTATTGCCAGGCGCGAAGGGGTTGAGCGCGCCATTATCCGCGCTGACCAATGCGCGGTTTGGTATTTGCTGGGGCGCCATGGGGGCTGCGGAATTCTGTTGGCAGGCGGCGCGGGAATATACCATCGATCGTAAGCAATTTGGCCGTCCGCTCGCCGCTACTCAGCTTGTGCAAAAGAAATTGGTGGAAATGCAGACGGAAATTGCGCTGGGGTTGCAAGCCTGTCTCCGCATCAGTCGTCTTCGTGACGAAGGCAAGGTGACGCCGGAAATGATCTCGCTGGTCAAACGTAACTGCACCGGCAAGGCCTTGGACATTACCCGTGTCGCGCGCGACATGCATGGGGCTAACGGTATTTCAGATGAATATCATGTGATCCGGCATATGGTGAATATGGAAGTCATCAACACGCTAGAAGGCACCCATGACATTCATACGCTTGTTCTGGGTCGGGCTATGACCGGGATGCAGGCGTTCTCCGCTTAATCCTTTTTACATTAATCCAGATCGTGACCTCGCGACTATGTTCGGCTTAGATGTTGGTTGGATGTTTAAACAAGTGGGGCTGAAATGGGCTGGGAAGCAGAAATTAAGGAACTGCGTTGGCGTGAAGAAATGGGCCGCCGGATGGGCGGGCCGGAAAAGATCAAACGGCATCACGACAACGGTAAACTGACGGTTCGCGAACGGGTCGACAAATTACTCGACCCCGATAGCTTTCATGAAATCGGCACCGCGACCGGTAAGGCGACCTATGACGACGCCGGTAATCTGGTCGATCTGTCGCCCGCGAATTTTGTTTTCGGGCGTGGTAAGGTCGACGGTCGCCGGATCGTCGTGGCGGGAGATGATTTCACCGTGCGTGGCGGTGCCAATGATGCGGGCATCAAACAAAAAGCCTTGCAGGCGGAACGCATGGCCCACGATCTGCGATTACCCATTGTCCGTTTGGTGGATGGCACCGGCGGTGGGGGATCGGTGAAGAATATTGAAACTACGGGCCATACACTGCTGCCGGGATACACCGGTGAAAAATGGGTTTACATGATGGACAACTTGTCCACCGTGCCCGTAGTCGCCTTGGCGTTGGGGTCCACCGCCGGTTTAGGGGCCGCGCGAGTTGCCGCCAGTCACTACTCTGTCATTGTCAAGAAAAGCGCGCAGATGTTTGTCGCTGGGCCGCCAGTGGTAAAACGCACGGGGCCGGATTTAACTAAAGAGGAATTGGGCGGCAGCAAAATCCACACACGTAATGGCGCTGTGGACGACGAAGCTAAGAGCGAGGAAGAAGCGTTTGAGATGACGCGGCGCTTCCTGTCGTATTTGCCGCCCTCGGTGTATGAACTGCCGCCGCGCGGGCCCATCACGGATGATCCAAAGCGGCGGGATGACTGGTTGATCGACGCAATTCCTCGAGACCGCCGCAAGGTCTATAAAATGCGCCCTATTATCGAATCGCTAATGGATGAGGGGTCATATTTCGAAATGGGCCACAAATGGGGCCGGGGGGTCATCACTGGGTTGGCGCGGGTCGATGGATGGCCCGTGGCGGTGTTGGCCAGTGATCCTTATGTGTATGGCGGTGCCTGGACGGCGCGGGCGTCGGAAAAGGTCACGCGGTTCGTTGATCTGGCGCAAACCTTTCATCTGCCAGTCGTTCATCTAATCGACATTCCCGGCTTCCTGATTGGGCCGGATGCCGAGGAATCCGCTGTCATTCGATACGGCGCACGGGCGATGGCGGCGATATACCAATCCACCGTGCCATGGTGTTCGATCATTATTCGCAAGGTTTTTGGCGTCGCTGGGGGGGCGCACCAGAATTCGGAGCGTTACTGCGTGCGGGCGTCGTGGCCATCCGGCGATTGGGGATCGTTGCCGGTTGAAGGCGGCGTCGAAGCCGCATATAGGGCCGAGATTGAAGCAGCGGATGATCCGGAAGCGCATCTCCAGGACATCACTGAGCGTTTGGACCAGTTGCGGTCACCCCTGCGCGCGGCGGAAGACTTCATGCCCGAAGAGATCATCGATCCCCGCGATACACGTCCGCTATTGTGCGAGTTCGTTGAAATGGCGGCGCCCTTGCGTACTCCGGGCAGGCCCTCTTTTGGGACGCGGTGTTGATGATTTAAACTTTGCGGCGGCCTTCGGCGGGCAGCCTGGGCGCCTTGTCAGGTTTGTTGGGTCCCCAGACGCTGCTGTAATAACTGTCGGCTGATTGCAGCGCGCCGACGGGGTTGTGCGCCAATACCCGGTCCTTCGCGACCAGGGTGGTGGCAAATCCATTGGAATACTTTAGAATAGACTGTTAGGGCCGACGCAGAGCTCTAGCACGACGCTCAATTCACACCCAGCGTGATTTAACAATTCGTCCTACGATACGGGGTTGTATATGGATTAGTGACCGCCGGGTTTGATCTTCTCAACATCGCCCAAGCCAATGCGTTCCTTCGCCACGCCGCCATGGTTGCACGCGACGGACGCCACCGAGAACCCGTGGCTTCCCAGGATGCCGCTCAACGTGCTGGCGAGGTCGACGAAGCTGATGCAGGTCGCTATGCCGATTTTAGTATAGCCAAGTTTCTTGGCGAATTCACAAATCTCCTCCACCCGTGTCAATCCGCAATATCCTTCCGCTTTAACTTTGGCTGAGGCGTGCGCGACTTCTCGGGTAAACGGATCAGCGTAATTCACATAAGCTGAATTAATGCCGTCCTGGTCAACGTTTGTCGGGTAAAACCTGAGACTGCATTTTTTCGATTCACCTCGCCGACACGCGCGGACACTCGAGGGATAATAGGCGCAGCCCAGATCCGTATGTTGTCTCGCTGTATTTGAAGCCGTGGCCGTATCACCCTCCAGAATGTATTTTAAAATTACGTATTTCTTTCCAGCCTTATGTCTGAAAGATTGTTGGACAAGGCGCATTGATTTGAATCAACCGAGGGGTAAGGCATGGGAACCGTCCGTAATATTTTATTTATCATGACGGATCAACTCCGGGCGGATTACTTGTCCTGCATGGGGCACCCGAGTTTGGAGACGCCGCATCTTGATAACCTGGCGGTGCGTGGCGTTCGTTTTACCCGCGCGTATAGCCAGGCGCCGGTTTGCGGGCCGTCCCGGATGTCGTTTTACACCGGGCGGTATATGTTCAGCCACGGTAGTCATTGGAATGGAGTACCTTTAAATTTGGGGGAGCGCACGATGGGCGAGTATCTGCGGCCCTTAGGCCTGCGCACCGTGCTGGTCGGCAAAACTCATTTTGTGGCGGACTCCGAAGGTATGCGCCGGGTCGGGCTCGATCCCGAGTCCCGCGACGGCGTGTTGTTCGGAGAAGGTGGGTTCGAGCCGTTGGAACGCGACGATGGATTGCATGCACAACAATCCTTGAACCCGAACCTGGCCTACAACAATTATCTGCGCAGCCACGGGTTCGAAGGCGAAAACCCGTGGCATGATTGGGCCAATTCGGCGGAAGGTCCAAATGGTGAAATTCTGTCTGGCTGGCATTTGAAGAATTCGCCATTGCCCGCGCGAGTGCCGGAAGAACATTCCGAAACCGCCTATATGACCAACCGCGCCATGGAATTCATTGACGAGTCCGGCGCCGAGCCGTGGTGTCTGCACCTCAGCTACATCAAACCGCACTGGCCCTATATGGCACCGGCGCCCTATCACGCGATGTATGGCCCCAATCATGTGCTACCTGCCGTTCGAAACGAGTCCGAGCGCTCTAATCCGCACCCGGTTCACGGGGCCTATATGGATCACGTTGAAGCTAAGACCTTCGTTGATGAAGAGGTTAGGAAGGCGGTCATCCCCGCCTATATGGGGCTGGTCAAGCAAGTCGACGATCATATCGGTCGATTAATGGCGTTTCTGGACGAACGCGGGCGGTTGGACGACACCATGATCGTGTTCACTAGCGACCACGGTGATTATCTGGGCGACCATTGGCTGGGCGAGAAGGAACTATTCCACGAAGCCAGCGTGCGCATCCCGATGATCGTTGTCGACCCGGACGCCGCCGCCGATGTCACGCGCGGGACAGCCGACGACCGCTTAGTCGAAGCGATAGACGTGCTGCCGACCTTTTTGGACGTGCTGGGTGGTGACGCGCAGCCGCATCGGTTGGAAGGCCGGTCGCTGGCGCCGCTGTTGCGCGGCGCGCGCGATGTGGAATGGCGTGACGCCGCTATCGCCGAGGCTGATTACGCTTGGCGCGCTGCGCGTTTTACGCTGGACCGGGGCCCGGCCGATTGCCGCGCCTTCATGGTGCGAACGGATCGCTGGAAATATATTCATTACGAAGGCTTCCGCCCGCAGCTTTTCGATCTGGACGAAGATCCCAATGAATTGAATGATTTGGGGGAAAGCCCAAACCACGCGGCAACGCGTGCAGAATTGCACGAACGCTTGTTCGCCTGGTTACGGCAGCGATGTTTTCGGACTACGTTGAGCGACGACGAGGTTGCCAAACGTACCGACACATCGGCAAAGCGTGGTTTCCTGATTGGCGTGTGGTGAGTAACTCGAGGTTCACAACACAGTGAGGACAAGTGATTCCCACGCTCTGTTGAGGGGCAATATAATACCCTCA
>JAPKDL010000037.1 GCA_028822585.1 Alphaproteobacteria bacterium
GCGGAAGCGAAAGACGACGCGGAAGCGAAAGACGACGCGGAAGCGAAAGACGACGACAAAGCCTCCGAATAGGCCATGGACGGGTGATTTGATAAACGGTCATAAATTTGACCGTTTATCTTCACCTGCGCTGTGGATCGTGGCATCGTGCCTAGGAAAGCCGTTAATGTTAAAAATCGTGAAGTCAACAACCATACAGCTTGACGAGTCATTGCAGCTTTGGCAGGTTAGAACCTTCTGTTTTTAACAATAATTACAGAAAAATAAGGATGGAAAGTCGGTTCGGTTTATAAAAATACAAGCGACCGAATACGCTAAGAGGGGAGGCCGCATGAATGACTAAGTCAGAACTCGTTGCGCGCATCGCGGAAATGAACCCGCAATTGTATCAGCGGGACGTTGAACGAATTGTCTCCACGATTTTTGAGGAGATAACCGGTGCGCTGTCACGCGGGGACCGCGTCGAGCTAAGAGGCTTCGGCGCGTTCTCGGTTAAAGCACGAAACGCGCGGGTAGGGCGAAATCCCAGAACCGGGGCGTCAGTTGAAGTCGACGCGAAAGCGGTGCCTTTTTTCAAAACTGGAAAGCAATTGCGCGACCTGATCAACGACCGAGGCGCATGAAGGCACTGTTTTGGGTGATCGCGACGCCGCTGGTGATTATCGCGGCGTCGTTTGCGGCGAGCAACCGTAACACTGTTGAAGTGGGTGTCTGGCCTCTTCCTTTCATCTGGGACGCACCGGTTTACGGCGTCGCATTGGGTGCGCTGGGCATCGGAATTGCGCTGGGTGGTGCGGTAACAGGCCTTGGTGCCGTGGGTGCGCGCTTTCGCGCCCGACAGGCGTCACGACGCGTCACAACGTTGGAATGGGAATTATCGGCCACAGCGGCAGCGGAGAAATTAAATTTAGGCACGCCCAACGCATCATCAAATGGCTCTGTCGCCCCTTCCAAAGGTGAACTCGTTTCACAACGCTGATCGGAACAACCCTTTCCCATGACGCCCTTGGGGTGTAAAGGAAAGGCTACTGAGCGTATTGCTAAATACTGCGCTACTATATTTCGAGACGATCATACTAAATATGGAAAACAAAATTTTTGCTGCGCTCGACACGACGAACGTGGAGGAAGCCGCCGCGCTCGCCAAGCGCTTAAAAGGCGCGGTCGGCGGCGTAAAGCTTGGACTGGAATTTTTCAGCGCCAATGGCGCCGCGGGTGTGCAAACAATAGCACGCGCCGGATTGCCCATTTTCCTTGATTTAAAATTTCACGACATCCCCAATACCGTGGCGGGCGCGGTGCGCGCCCTGGTGAAGTTGCGCCCCAAGATTATAAACGTTCATGCCGCCGGCGGCCCCGCCATGATGCGCGCCTCCGCTAAAGCCGCAACTGAAGCCGCCGAGACCTTGAAAACGCCCCGCCCCCTGGTCATCGCCGTCACGGTGCTGACCAGCATGGACAACGATGATTTAAACGCCGTCGGCCAACAAGGCCCCATATCCGACCAAGTCATCCGCCTGGCGCGTTTAACGCAGGACAGCGGATTGGACGGCGTGGTGTGTTCGCCCCAGGAAGCCGCAGGGGTGCGCGCCGCATGTGGGCCGGACTTTAAGCTGATCGTGCCCGGCATTCGCCCGAACCTGAGCTTGTCCAACGATCAAAAACGCACCAGCAGTCCAAGCGAGGCCGTTAGCGCGGGCGCCGATTACCTGGTAATCGGACGCCCCATCACGAAAGCGCCGGACCCAGCGGCGGCTGCGCGCGCCATGGCGGCCACCCTTGGCGGCACTTAAAATTCTATCGTGATTATCACGGCAAAAATATGCGGCGTTAATTCAAGGGACGCGGTGCGCGCGGTCGTCGCAGGCGGCGCCAGCCATATTGGGTTCGTATTTTATCCTCCCAGCCCCCGATCCGTATCGCCGGATCAGGCCGCAGCCTTGATGAAGGATTTGCCGGACTCGATTGTCCCGGTGGGATTGTTTGTCGACGCCGATGATAACTGGATCGATACGGTTTGTGCGGTAGCACCTCTGGGGATGTTGCAATTACACGGCAGGGAAACGCCTAAACGCGCGGCTGCTTTAAAGGCCCGCCATGGCCGCTTGGTGATGAAGGCGATTTCCGTCGCCAAGGCGGACGACGTTGACGCCGCGTATGACTATGTAAACGCAGTGGATTGGCTGCTGTTCGACGCCAAACCACCACCGACCATGACCAACGCCCTGCCGGGCGGTAACGCGGTGCAGTTTGATTGGTCTTTGATGGCGAGCCGGATTTGCCCTTTACCATGGATGTTGGCGGGCGGTATCGACGCGGATAATGTGGGACGCGCGGTTCACGAAGCAAATGCGCCAGTCATCGACGTCTCATCCGGCGTTGAAGATGTGCCCGGCGTCAAAAACCCTCAAAAAATAGCAAATTTCCTGACAACGGTCGCCGCATTGCAGTCCTAACCACAAACTCTGCCCGGCGGCGCCTTGTTTTCCTTTAGAATTTGGTCGCGCATTGTATATTAAAGGACGCGTCCCCATCCGGGCGGTTAATCTTAGCGGAGACTCCATGGAGCCTGTAAATACCTATCGGTCCGGCCCAGATGAAACGGGCCATTTTGGAATTTTCGGTGGACGGTTCGTCGCCGAAACATTGATGCCTTTGATCCTAGCGGTAGAAGAAGCCTATGAAACTGCGAAGAGCGACCCCGCCTTCGAGGCGAAATTAACGTATTTGTTCAAACATTACGTGGGCCGCCCCAGTCCGTTGTACTTCGCACCCCGGCTGACCGAACATTTCGACGGCGCAAAAATATACTTCAAGCGCGACGAATTGAATCATACGGGCGCGCACAAGATCAATAACTGCCTAGGACAAATCCTGCTCGCCAAGCGAATGGGAAAGACCCGCATCATCGCCGAAACGGGCGCGGGCCAACACGGTGTCGCCACGGCAACGGTATGCGCGTTATTCGACCTACCGTGCGTGGTTTACATGGGCGCGACAGATATCGAACGGCAAAAACCCAACGTGTTTCGTATGAAATTGCTCGGCGCGGAAATCGTGCCGGTGACTAGCGGCACCGCGACGCTTAAAGACGCCATGAATGATGCCTTGCGCGATTGGGTTGCCAATGTGGAGACGACATTCTACATCATAGGCACTGCCGCTGGACCGCATCCCTACCCGGCCATGGTGCGCGATTTCCAATCTATTATTGGTATTGAGGCCAAGGATCAGATGATGGAGGCGGAAGGCTGTTTGCCCGACACGTTGGTCGCTTGTATTGGCGGCGGCTCTAACGCCATTGGCTTGTTTCATCCGTTCCTCGATGATTCGTCGGTCGAAATGCATGGCGTCGAAGCTGCGGGCAAAGGCGTTACCACTTCGAAACATGCAGCCTCGCTTACAGGCGGGTCACCCGGCGTCCTGCATGGCAATCGCACGTATCTTTTACAGAACGACGACGGCCAAATTCTGGATGCACATTCAATTTCAGCCGGGCTGGATTACCCCGGTATTGGCCCCGAACATTCCTGGCTGTATGAATCGGGCCGAGTGAAATACGTCTCAGCTACCGATGACGAAGCCTTGACTGCATTCCAGCTATGTTGCCGGAAAGAAGGCATCATCCCAGCATTGGAGCCCGCGCACGCCCTGGCGCATGTCAGCCGAATTGCGCCTAAGTTGCCCAAGGATCATATCATTTGCATGAACATGTGCGGGCGTGGCGACAAGGATATTTTCACCGTTGCAGACGCGCTGGGAGAGGTCATATGAACGCCCCCGTCGCCATAGAATCCATCACTGGCACCGCCGATTCCGGACGCATCACCAAACGCTTCGCAGCATTGAAAGCGGAAGGTCGTGGCGGATTGGTGACGTTTATTACCGCCGGCGACCCGGACGCGGACACTTTTCGTGATCTTCTAAGCGGACTCCCGGATGCTGGTGCCGATGTGATTGAACTTGGAATCCCGTTCAGCGACCCCATGGCCGATGGCCCCGCTATTCAAGCCGCCTCGCTGCGCGCCTTGAAAGCTGGTGCCAATTTACGCAAAACGCTCGATCATGTTCGCGACTTTCGAAAGTCCGACGATGATACGCCCGTTATCCTGATGGGATATTTTAACCCGATCTACAAATACGGCGTCGAGAAATTTCTTGCTGATTTTAAAGACTCCGGCGCTGATGGATTGATCATTGTTGATTTGCCGCCGGAAGAAGACCTCGAATTATGCATCCCGGCGCTGGAAGCAGGAGTGAATTTCATCCGGCTGGCGACGCCGACGACGGATGATGCTCGCCTGCCTGCTGTGCTAAAAAATACCAGCGGATTCGTTTATTATGTTTCGATCCTGGGCATTACGGGGACCAAATCTGCCGGAAACGACGATATCCAGTTCGCCGTAGAAAGGCTCAAACGCCACACCGATTTGCCCATCGCCGTCGGGTTTGGCATCAATTCGGCCGACGCGGTACGTGACATCGGAACCATCGCGGACGCCGCCGTCGTGGGTTCCGCCATCGTCAACCGCATCGCCGCCGATTTAGACAATGACAGCCGCGCCAAGCCCGGACTTGTAGACCATGTTCTATCATTTGTGTGCGAACTGGCGAGCGGGGTTCGAGGTTAGTGAACTGGCTGACCAACTTCGTTCGTCCAAAACTGCGCGCGCTGGTTAAACGGGCGGACGTTCCCGACAAGCTATGGCACAAATGTCCCAAATGCGACCAGATAATTTTTCACCGCGATCTCGAACGAAACTTGCATGTCTGCCAACACTGCGGTCACCACATGCGCATGACGGTGGAGGCGCGGCTTCGGCTGTTTTTTGATGACGGCGTCTTTGAACGCGCCAAACTTCCCGATGTCCCTACCGATCCGTTAGAATTTCGCGATCAAAGAAAATACACCGACCGGCTTCGCGACGCCCAACGCAGTTCCGGCGAAGACGACGCAATCATCGTCGCTTCTGGCAAGATGGATGGCCGAACTATTGTGGTGGCGGTTTTTAACTTTTCCTTCATGGGCGGGTCGATGGGCCGTGCGGTTGGTGAAGGCGTTTTATTGGCCGCCCAACTAGCGGTCGAAAAAAATGCCCCTATGATCGCCGTCCCAGCCTCCGGCGGCGCACGAATGCAGGAAGGTGTTCTATCCCTGATGCAAATGCCGCGCACCGTCATTGCGGTGCAACAGGTCAAGAACGCGGGTTTGCCCTATATCGTGTTGCTGACTGACCCGACGACCGGTGGGGTCACCGCCAGTTTCGCCATGCTGGGTGACATTCAAATCGCCGAACCGGACGCGATGATAGGATTCGCCGGACAACGGGTCATCGAACAAACGGTTCGCGAAACTTTTCCGGAAGGCTTTCAACGCGCCGAATATTTGTTGGAACACGGTATGATAGACATGGTCGTACCGCGCGGGGAACTGCGGCAAACACTGTGTAATATATTCGACTTGCTTTGCCGCCCCATGCCCGAAGGCAGCAGCGGCGCCCTCACCATTCCGGAAAGGCCCGATTCGGCACAACATCCATGACCACACCGTCGACGCAGAATCCAAAAGGGAGCGACTTAATCCTGACACGTCTCCTGTCGCTTCATCCTAAAAAGATTGACCTATCCCTGGGCCGCACGCTCGATCTGCTAGATCGGCTCGACCGGCCCCAAAACCGTCTCCCGCCCGTTATTCATGTTGCAGGCACCAATGGCAAAGGGTCGACCATCGCCTTTTTGCGGGCGATTATGGAAGCTGCCGGGTATCGGGTTCACGCCTATACGTCACCACATTTGGTCCGTTTCAACGAACGCATTCGATTGGCGGGAAACATTATAGACGAGGCCTTGTTGGCCCGGCATCTAGGGTATTGCGAAAAAATCAATGAAGGCCGTCCGATCACCTATTTCGAGATCACGACGGCCGCGGCTTTTAACGCTTTTGCCGAAACCGCCGGCGATGTTCTGCTTCTAGAAACCGGGCTGGGAGGACGTTTTGATTCGACAAATGTGGTGGACCACCCAGCCTTGACCGTCATCACGCCAATTTCGATAGATCACACCGCATTTTTGGGCCCGGACCTCGCCTCTATTGCCGCGGAAAAAGCGGCCATCCAAAAACTCGGCGTTCCTTCCGTCGTCGGGGCGCAATCCCCCGAAGCGTCGCAGGTCATCGCAGACTACGCGAACAGCGTCGGCGCGCCATTAGTCCGGCACGGCATTGAATGGAGCGCGCAGAGCGCAGAAGACCGTGTACGCGTAAGGTTCAGATCGAAAATACGAGAATTCCCACCGCCCGGGCTCTTGGGCGCACATCAGATACACAACGCCGGATTGGCCATCGTCTGCACGGAACTTTTAAAAGGTTTTAAGATTACCAACGCCGCCATTGCCGAGGGCGTGCGGAGCGTGGATTGGCCCGGTCGTCTACAACGGCTACGCCGTGGCCCCCTGGTGACCCAATTGCCTGTCGGTTGTGAAGTCTGGCTCGATGGCGGCCATAACGCCGCGGCAGGAGAAGCGCTCGCCGCCATGATTCGGGACTGGGATGACCGCCCGATTCATGTGATCCTCGGCATGTTGAACTCGAAGGACGACAGGGGGTTTTTGCGCCCGCTAGCGCCGTTTATCACCACCATGCAAACCGTCGCCATTCCCGGCGAAGCCGCATCGATCAGCGCGGAAGACGCCGCCAAAGGCGCGCGCGCCCTTTACATAAAAGCGACGGCCGCCCCTAATTTGGAAGCGGCCGCGCATAATTTATCTCAGGATATCATAGGTCCTGCGCGCGTCCTCATTTGTGGATCGCTATATCTCGCCGGCATTGTTCTCGCCCAAAACGGATAGGCATTCTTTTTCTCTATACGACAGATTCAACCCATTGCGCGAGCTGGCTTTTCGGCAAGGCACCGACTTTCGTCGCGGCAACCTGACCGTCCTTGAACAGGATAAGTGTCGGAATGCCCCGAACGCCATATTTCGCCGGCGTTTGCGGGTTATCGTCGATGTTTAGCTTGGCGACGGTTAAGCGCCCACTGAAATCACCGGCCAATTCTTCCAAGGCCGGCGCGATCATTTTGCAAGGACCACACCATTCGGCCCAAAAATCCACCAGGACGGGTTCTTTCGACTGAAGTACAGACGTATCAAAATCATCATCGGAAACCTTTACAGTCGTCATATTATCTAACCTTCCCCGTGTTATCGTTATTTACACCGACTTTACAAATCAAGCAGGTATTCGGGTAATGACATAATGCGCGGACCGTCGGTCCACAAGAGGGCGCACACAATATCTTTACCGGGCCATATTTGTTTTAATATACCACGATACGCAGACATTTGTCGAAGGTAGACCAAAGAAACATCATCAGGTCGCGTCGGCGGGGGTCGATTTGTCTTATAATCAACGATGAGAATGTCGTTGTCGCGAATCACCAACCGATCAACCTGTCCCGAAATGATTTCCGGGCCATCCGGTCGATTTATCTTACCAATAACAGGTACTTCCGCACGGCTGTTGGGACCGAAAAGTGGTTGAAACTCCACCGATTCCAGAATTTTCATCACCTCTACGGACGTCAACTGTTGATCCGATTCAGCCAGTGGCGACCGTTCCAGCAACCGCAAACAAGCCGCATGTCGATCTGATTCGGGAATACCCGGCAGAATTTGCAACAGTCGATGGACCTGTAAACCCCGCTGAAACCGCGTCTGGTCATCCGATTGCAGGGGCGAATGCACTGGCGGTGGATCGCCACTGGGCCGGGAGGGCACAATCGGGTGCGGCGGAGATGGTTCAGGCGGCGGCGGTTCACGCATCCAACGTTCGATATCCGCTTCTGGCTCCAGCGCGGCTTCCACGGCGCCATCGAGTTTCGCCGGAACGTTTTGTGGGTTGGACAGATGCAACCCTATCGACTCATTGTCGTCCGGTGCTGCTTCAGGGGCAGTCATTTCTTCAAAGCCTTCAAGAAGGGGTTTGCTGACGCCCACCAACCCGTCCTTGACCAAATTATACCAACAATTATCCGGTATTTTCCTGTCGCCGCGCCAGCCGCAAATATACAACCGGTCTTCCGCGCGCGTCATCGCGACATATAACAGGCGGCGGTATTCCTGATCGCGCAACTGATCAGCCTCGGCGCGGGCGACCCTACATCGGCGATCCTCAAACACGCGGCGCGGCGGCCACAACAACATATCGTCCGGCCATAAAATGCGGGGGCTCTGTGTGGGTTTCACCGTCGTGTCCGGCAGAATAACGATGGGCGCTTGAAGCCCCTTGGCGCCGTGCACGGTAATCACACGAACCTCATCGCGCTCGCCCTGCTCCATATCACGTTTGACAGTCGCGTCCCCGGCCTCCAACCAATGCAGGAACCCCTGCATGGAAGGTGGGTTCAAATGGTCGTACTGCAACGCCAAATTCATGAATTCACCCACCGGGTCTTCGGCTTCCGGGCCAAGTCGCCCCACAATACGCTGCAATCCGGTTTCGCCTGCGATGTTGGGCGTTTGCAAGATTCGGGCAAACAGTTCATAGGGTGGAACGAAATCAATCTTGGACAAAAGATCGCCCAACCAGGTACGTGCTGTGGCGAGCCCCGAATTATCGCGCGACAATCTTGTTAATCGACTCCACAAACTCGACTCACCCCGGTCATAGGCGAGGGTAAACAAGTCATCGTCATCCAAGCCAATGAACGGTCCCTTCAGCACTTCCGCCAAGGTTAAATCGTCCTCTGGCAACAACAGGAACCGCCCCAGCGACATCAAATCCATGACCGATAATTGATGGGTCAACGCCATACGATCAATCCCGGCGACCGGAACGCCGTGGCTTTTTAAGGACCGAATCAATTCTTCAACAAACGCGTCCCGGCGGCGCACCAACACCATAATGTCCCCGGCACGCACGGTACGGCCGCGCGGCTCCAGTATTTCATGGCCTACCCAAGATTTGATCCGGCGCGCCAAATACCCCGCTAGCCGGCTGGCGGGGTTGTCACCGTCCTCCCTGGCGACCGGAGGCTCCCACGGTAGCGCGATGCGGCGTTCACGCGGAGCGACAACCGGCCACAGCTCGACGACGCCCGCATGGCCCTCCCGCACCGCCTGATGGCGCACTTCCTGATCTGCGACACCGTCACGCGCACCGGGTGCCTCAAATACCAAATCGACCGCCTGCAGGACGGCCTGCGCCGACCGGAAGGACCAGATCAAATCGACGTTGCGCAGCGCACCGCGCGCTTCCGAAATACGTTGGTCGAAATGATGGCGCATTCGTGCGAATGCGGCGGGGTCTGCCCGTTGAAAGCTAAAAATCGACTGTTTTGAATCGCCGACCGCGAACACGGTACGATTCATCTCGCGCGCACCTTCTCCGGCAAAGAATTCTTCAGCGATTTGGGCGACGATCCGCCATTGTTCGGGGTTGGTGTCCTGCGCCTCATCGATAAGAATATGGTCAAGCCCACCGTCCAGTTTGAACAACACCCACGCCGCCCCGGCACTTTCGCTCAAAAGATCCAGGCTCTTCAGGATTAAATCGTCATAATCCAACCGCGCCCGGACTTCCTTTTCACGGTCGTAGGCGGACAGCAACGCATCGGCCAATCGCAGCAACGCCGCCGTCGAATGCGCCGTGACCACCCGCCGCTGGGCTTCCAGGACGGCTAGAAGCCGTGCGCCTTCCGCTTCCATCGCCGGTTTGGCGCGAGGTTCCACATCCGATGGCTTTTTGGTAACAAGGCGGGCGCGAAGATCGTCGGCTTCGGTTAAAAATACAGTTTTGTATGCATCAAACCGCAGTTCGCGATCCGCGTCGCTGGCGGCAAGCCACTCGGACAAGATAACGCCTTTCGGCTGATCCGATTTCTCGGTCCCGCCCAGAAGCGCCGTAGCCGCAAGTTTCAAACTATCTGTATCAAACGCCCCATCTGCGCTCGCCGCAGCGATCACCCGTTCAACGCTATCTTCCGGCGAGGTTTCCAAATAGACGTAGGTGGCCGCAATCGCGCCTTCGACCCCGCGATGGCGACGAAACAGTTCCTGAATATGCCATCTTTCTCTGGCGACAATTGACATCAAATCGGCGAATCCTGTTTCTTCGATATGTGCAGTCATAATCGACAACGCATCCGCCAACGGCCCCGCGTCGCGCGCGGCCAGTAACAAGTTGTTGCGCGCCGACGCCATCAATTCCGCAGCGCTGCGTTCATCCATGGCTTCAAAATGCGGTGGCAATCCGGCTTCAATGGGGAAGCGACCCAACAATGATTGGCAGAAACTGTGTATCGTTTGAATTTTTAAACCGCCCGGGACGTCCAAAACCCGGGCCAGCAAGCGGCGCGCCGCAGCGACGTCCGCAGCGTCTACCGGTCGGGCGCGCAGCGAGGAAATTTCCGCTTCCAGCGCTGCTGTTGGCAAAATTGACCACTCCCCGAGACGGCGATTTATGCGGTTGGCCATTTCCGCCGCCGCCGCGCGGGTAAAAGTTAGGCATAAAATACGTTCCGGTGGCGCGCCGTCGAGCAGGATCGACAACACGCGATCCGTCAGAACCTTGGTTTTACCACTACCCGCCGACGCCGCGACCCAGGCGCTGGCCGCTGGATCAGAGGCGTGACGCTGGGCCGCTGTCGCGGCTGATATGGGTGATATTTTTAAGGCGCCTGTCATTCGACACCCCATTCCAGACGCCGGGACAGATGGGCGTAGTCGTTGAAGCGCGGCGCCCGCGCGGGACGCGGAATTGACGTATAAGGCGTCGCAGGGTCGTCAAAAGACGCCACCAACTGCCGAAGCCCGGCCAGCGCCTCATCCGCGCGTGATTGTTCAGCGCCTTCAACAGCGACCTTGCTTTCCTTTCCCGGCGTCGCGCCACCGCTCAAAACCCAATAGGTCAGCGCCGTCACCACGTCGGCAGGAATTTCCTGAAATCCACCGTTTTCCACAAGGGCCGCTTCCAATGGCAATTGGGGCGCGAACCCCAAACCAACGTCTTCCCGTTTCGGTGCCACGCCGGTCTTGTAGTCGATAATTTCATAACCGCCCTCGGCCAACCGGTCTATCCGGTCGGCCTTCGCGGTCAATGTAAATAATCCTTCCGGCCCTTCGATGACCAAGCGCCCGGATCGTTCGCTGTAAGAAGCGTTCAATGACGGCCGACGCCGACGTTCAGCGTCGATCACCCACGCGGCGATTCGCTCGAAACGCGGCCACCAGAACGCCCACACCGCGGGCTGGCTTAGCGCCGGACCAAAAGCTTCCTGTCCAAAGCGCAAAAGTTTGGGCAACGCGTCCGGCGGTAATATATCGGGGTAGGCGTTAATAAATTTATCCAAGGCATCATGGATAAACGTTCCGCGTTCCGCCGCACCGGGATCAGCTTCCAGGGGGTCAAGCGGGCGGAGCCTTAAGACATGACGGGCGAAGATTGAATACGGATCACGCATCCAGGTTTCAATCTGGGTCACCGACAAGCGACGCGGACGCGCAGACACCGGCGGGCGCGGTTCCGGCGGCGCAACCCGGGCGAAGGCTTGCGGCAAATCCAGCGCCAAGCGCCGCCGCCGCCAGAGACCCGGCGGCACGCCTAACGCGTCTTCTTCACCCAAGCCCCGAAGCACAGCGTCCAGACGAGACAACCAGCGCGACGGCACTGTTGGTTGTCCATCCACTTTATCCGCCCGCGTCAGATACACTTCAGGTGCGCCAAAAGCCTGGACGAAATCATGCGCGGTCAAACCAATACGTCGTTCCGGCGCTGGAAGTCCAAATTGACGGCGCATGGGGCGGCTCATCCAAGGGTCCGGATTAGCGGTGGGCGGCCAGGTTTCTTCATTCAAGCCCGCCAGCACAATCAAATCCGCATGTTGCAGTCGCGCTTCGAGAAGTCCCAAAATCGCCAACCGGGGGTGGCCACCAAAGCGCGGGCGGACCATCAGCCCCACCATAAGTGCATCCAGCAGCGCTTCGTAACGGCGTCCCGGCGACTCGTTTATCAAAGCGGCGGCGTCACGAAGTTGGGTGATAAAGCCCGCCGACATTTCCCCGTCATCGCCCGACCATAGCCGCGCCGCGCCAGGGTCGATGTCTGTGCCCGCCAAGGCTTCAGCCATTTCGATATGGGCGTCCAGTAGGTCACCGAAAGACGCGGTAGAGTCTTCCAGTCGGGATGCAAACAGCGCCGTGCAGATTTCAATTTTCTCAAGAAGGTTCAAAATCGCTGCGCGATCCTTAGCGTCAAAATCTTTCGCTTTCGCGTCAAATACCGCCCACACCCCCCCAAGACCAGGGCCTGGACGTGGGCCGCGTAACAAACGTCGCTCCAACAAACGGATATTGGCGCGAAATTTCCCCGGCGCCTGACCACACGCTGCCAGGGGATGTTTCATCGCGGAAAGCAACGCCACCGGTGCAAATTCAGAAATTACCATCAGCGCGCACAGGCGCAAAAATCCACCTGGCGTCGACGCGGAAAGCGGTTCGCCCGCAGAATCATCAATTTCAATGTCCCAGCGCCGCAACGCCGCCGCGACCCGGCGCGCCAACGCCCGATCCGGCGTGACCAAGGCCGCAGTTTTGCCATCTGTCTCCAGGGTTTGACGCAATAACAGAGCAATGACGCCTGCCTCTTCTGCGGAATCGGCGCAATCGATTCGCGTCACACCGTTCAACGCCCCGTCCGGAACGGCCCCAGGGTCGCCGAGACCGCCAGTTTCCTTCAACCCCGCCCACCCGTCGGTGCTTTCCGCTGGGCGCATGACTTCCCGCATCAACGTCGCGCGTGCCTGCATGCTTCGATATCGCGTTTCACCTGACGGTGTGGGCCAATCGGCGACATCATCCGGAGTCGTTCCAAGATGGTTCAGAAGTCGCGCAATATTAAATTGAGGATGTGTTTCCGTACGGGCGATAATCTCCCAGTCCGCGTCCTCCACCGACCGAAACAGCCCCGGTAGAACAATCCGCCCGTTCGGCAGCGTCGACACCACGGCGAGTAGATCGGCAGTGGCGGGAATGCTGCCGGTGGAACCCGCCGCCACGACAGGGCCGCCCGGCGGTGCCACGCGCCATAAATCCGCCTGGGCCGCCAACATCCGATTGCGCCTATCAGCGCCATCAATAGTACCTTCCACCGTTAAAAGCGCAGGCCAATGTTCGGTCAGAATACGCAAAAATTCTAAGGTGCGTTGCCAATGCTGCGCAAATTCCGCCGGCGCCAGATCCGACAATTGGTCGAAACTCAAACGTTCGGTTTGTATCTGATCCAGAAACCGCTCCAACTCCGCCGCCAACCGAACCGCCTGATCCACCGTGATGTCGCTGGAATACTGGCGCACCAACCGCGCCAGAAGCAACCTCCGTCGCAAGGGCGGCATGGCGGGTGGAATGTCGACACCATCTCGACCTGGCGCCTCCTCGTCAAATCCACCCCCCAGCGTCAAATCATCTTCATCAACATCGCCCAGTGGTCGCATCGCGGGTAGCATCATAGCTCGACCACCACCCACGCGGAGAAACGCGGCGCGCAACGCACGACAAGCGCGGCGCGTTGGCAGCAGAATGATGTAATCAGTTAATCCAAACGGGTCGCCACCACATTCTGCCAGCAATCCTTCCGCTAATGAATCGACAAAGGATTGTCCCGGTGGGATAGTGAAAACGGAAGTGGCAGACTGAGAGGTCATTAGCGGCTATTTACCGACACATTGCCATGCGCGATGTCGTCGCCAGCAATACGGAGTTCTTCCGGCGTGCCAACGTGATACCATTCCCCATCATGAACCATCCCATAAAGGCGCCCCGCCGCTTGCGCTTGGTCATATAACACATTCAACGAAAACGCGCCCGTCGAACGCGCGTCATGAGTGAGGGGGTCAAATAATCTTGGGTGCAAAATTTGAACGCCGGCGAACAGATATGGCGCGACCTCTCCTTCACTTCGGCGCCGTGCGACGCCTGGCGACGACATAAAATAATCGCCCATACCTGTGACCCCTACGACATTCGTCATTGGTTGCATCAACAACAAGGCGTCCATCTTTTCATTATCCCAAAGTTTCATTAACCGCAGTAGCGCGGGCGACGGCCCATCGAGCCAGACCGCATCGCTGTTGATGACGAAAAAGGGCTCGTCCTCAAATTGCGCCAATGCATTGAAAACACCCCCGCCTGTTTCCAGTCTCTCCGCCTCGCGCGATAAAACAATATCGTCCCGGTCTTGCAAATGCGCGTCGATTTGATCTGCTTTATAAAATGTGTTTACGACAATTTTAGTCGCACCATTGGCCGTTAAATGCGACAGAACCCGGTCAATCAAGGTAACGCCGCTCAAGACTACGAGCGGCTTTGGAATGTTATCAGTCAAGGGTTGCATCCGCGTCCCCAACCCTGCGGCCAGGACCATGGCTTTTTTGATATATGCGTTCATTCGACATTACCAATAAGGGGCGCACGACGCTGTTCAGACGGAATGACGCGATCAAACCAGTCGCGAATGTCCGCTAGGGCTGGATGCTGCAAGGCACCTTCAAGGCAACGCCATGTTCGGGAAATATGCTGTAAATATCCCGACTTACCATCTCGTTTCGCCAGGCGCGTAAATATTCCAATAATCTTAGCGCTCCGTTGGGCACCAAGCATCGCATAGGACGCGTCGAACGCGTCTTTATCAAATTCGGGAAACGCCGATAAATACCGATTCCGCAAGTCACGCGCCATTGGACCCGGCACATCGCGCCTCGCATCTTCCAGCAAAGAGACTAGGTCATAAGTCGCCGGCCCGATCACTGCATCTTGGAAGTCCAACAACCCGCAGGCGGAGACACCGTCCTTGCCGTCGAGCACCATCAAATTATCAACATGATAATCACGTAACACCAGCGTGTCAGGCGCGTGTCGCGCTAGCGGAGCAGCCGCACGCCACAAATCGAGATACTCCGAACGTTCGGACGCCCCTGTGACACCCAGCCCCATCTCTGGAAGATACCAATCGAACAATAGCGCGGCTTCATCGAGCAACACTTCGTCGTCGTAACAGGGCGCGCAGGGGTATATTTGTTTGCTAAACCGGCGGTGTAATTCGACCAAAACATCCACCGCCAGATTGTAGAGTTCGACTTCGCGTTCGGGGGATTCGTTCAAAATTTTGGTGTAGGTCTGGTCGCCAAAATCCTCCAACAGGATTAACCCCATCACCTCATCCTTGGCGTATATCGTCGGTGCGCTCAATTCAAGGCGATGAAGTAGTTTACTTATTTTTACAAAAGGACGTATGTTTTCACGCGGTGGCGGCGCATTCATTAATACCGCGCGGCAGGTGCCATGGCGCAACCGGTCATAGGACCGGAACGAGGCGTCGGCGGCCAACAAGGTTCGCGCCGCGCCGCGCCAACCATTCCGATCCAAAAACGCTTCAATTTGGCGGGACCTATCATCCATTGCACAACTGGTCCACTCTGTCCGCCCAGGCAGACTCAACGTTGAGCTCGACCTGCCGCGCGCCCTCATCGTCTCTACCCGCATCGTTCCTAAACGACAAGGTAACGTCCAAACGCTGCAGAGGCAGGTAACCGCCCAGCCGTTCCGGCCATTCAATCAAGGAAACACCGGTGGCGAAGGCTTCTTCAACACCAATCTCCAACGCATCTTCCGGCGCCTCCAGCCTATACATGTCAAAATGCCAAAGTGTGAATTTGGAAAAATCGTATTCCTGCGCGAGCGTGAAGGTCGGACTTGGAATTTCGGATTCCATCCACCCAAGACCCTGGATGATATAACGCGCCAACGTTGTCTTTCCCGCGCCCAGCGGGCCTTTTAACGCAACTATATCGCCAACGCGCAAACATTTCGCAATGCGCGCCGCTAAGTCTTTGGTGGCGTCCAAAGTGGATAGATTAATTTGGTGCATGAGGGCCTGTTGCTCTAATCTGTACGTATAAAAGCGTTACGGCAATGGATTCGCCGCGTCAACCGGGCTCGTGCTTCAGGGTTTGTCGAAAGTTAATACGGTGGCACCGTGGAAGGCGACGCCGGAACTCTACATTCCACGTCGGTACCAATCCGGTCATCCGCAATAATTTTGGCATGTCCACCATGCAGGTCAATGAGATTGCAAACCAGAGAAAACCGCATCCTAACACCGATGTCACCGCCACCGCGTTTCGTACGTTCGAATTTTTCAAAAACGTGCTCGCGATCTTCCGGCACGATGCCAACACCCGAATCAGTGACATGGAAAACAATATCCGAGCCGTCGCGCGCCACTGAAATAGAGATCATTCCACTCGACGGCGTGAACTGCCGCACGTTGGAAAGAAGACTATTCAGCGCTTATTGCATACGCTGTAAATCAGCCATTATCTCGCCAATGTTTTCGGGACAATGGACTGTCAAAATTGGATCGTCAGGGACAGAGCCCGATTCGGACGTCTCCAAAAGATCATCCAGCCTTTTACAAATATCAATTGGGCATTTTCAGTCGTATCCAAAATCCAAAGCAGGCAATCCGAACTAAATTGGTTGGACAAAACAGAGAGGTCGGCGTCACGAGTCTCGCCTTCTAGGCCCGATAAGGCAAAGCCGCGCGTAGAACCCTGCAACGCCGACTCGTCGTCCAGACGCCAACACAGACACCCTAACCGCGCCGATTCCAATTGCTTATTCGCGCGCATCAGCGCCGCGTCAGCCGCAATTTACACGGACCTACGCGTTGTCTTAAAATATAATAACGGCGAGACAGACCGCCAAGGTCACCCCGAACAAGGTGCTGACAACCGCAGGGATACAGACACGCCTATCGCTGCATTAGCGCGCGTTGGCGCACAGGCAAGAGTTCCCGCCGCTAAAATTCCAGAGAACCCAAATTTTGCGGCGAGCGTTCTTATCCGTCGAAGACTTTCGTATGTTAGCCATATACCCACGATCCATATTTAGTCTGTAAATATTTGTCAGGGAGGTCTGATTTCAACCTAATAGCGATAATAATCAGGTTTGAAGGGGCCGGCCTGATCCAATCCAAGGTAGGACGCTTGAGCACCAGTCAACGCTGTTAGCTTGACGCCAAGTCGCGCCAGATGAAGGGACGCCACTTTTTCGTCCAAGTGTTTCGGCAACACGTAGACCTGATTATCGTAATCCGCAGCGTTTTCCCACAATTCAATTTGCGCCAACACCTGATTAGTGAAGGACGCAGACATGACAAAACTGGGGTGACCCGTGGCGCATCCCAAATTCACCAACCGCCCTTCCGCCAGCACAATCAACCGCTTGCCATCAGGGAACACGACTTCATCGACCTGGGGCTTAACGTTTTCCCAGCTGTAATTCCGCAGTGAGTCGATCTGAATTTCAGAATCGAAATGCCCAATGTTGCACACGATCGCCCGGTCTTTCATCTCACGCATGTGCTCGAGCGTGATGACGTCGATATTGCCGGTCGTCGTGACAAATATGTCGCCAATGGACGCAGCTTCTTCCATGGTCGTGACTTCATAGCCTTCCATCGACGCCTGCAGCGCACAAATCGGGTCAATTTCCGTCACCAGAACACGCGCGCCCTGGTTGCGCAGGCTGGCCGCCGACCCTTTGCCAACATCGCCAAATCCGGCGACGACGCCGATTTTTCCCGCAATCATCACGTCGGTCGCGCGTTTAATGCCGTCCACCAGACTTTCGCGGCAGCCATACAAATTATCGAATTTCGATTTTGTAACCGAATCATTCACGTTGATCGCAGGCACTTTCAAGGTCTCGGCCTTGGCCATTTCATACAACCGGTGAACACCTGTCGTAGTTTCTTCCGACAGACCACGGACATCGGTCAAAAGCTCCGGATAGTCGTCATGCATGATCTGCGTAAGATCTCCGCCATCGTCGAGGATCATGTTTGGCGTCCAACCCTCCGGCCCCTTAATAGTTTCCTTGATACACCACGTGGCCTCCTCTTCAGTTTCACCCTTCCAGGCGAACACCGGAACTCCGGTCACCGCAATGGCCGCCGCCGCCTGGTCTTGCGTCGAGAAAATATTGCACGATGACCAGCGCACTTCAGCGCCCAATGCGGTCAAAGTTTCGATCAGCACGGCTGTTTGGATGGTCATATGCAGACATCCCGCGATACGAGCGCCCTTCAACACTTGCGCCGCGCCATATTCCTGGCGCAACGCCATTAATCCCGGCATTTCGGTTTCAGCGATGTTAATTTCTTTCCGGCCCCATTCGGCAAGGTCGGTATCAGCGACCTTAAAGTCGCCCGTGGTGGTGGCTGTCATGTGATGTCTCCATGAAATGAGTCGGTGGGTTTTCAGTGTAAAGTATGCGCGATATATCAAGCCCTGACGGCTACCGCAAGCGTTATATAAAGAAATGTTTATGTATTTATGAAGTGGGCCTCATTGGAGAGGTTCCGTCAGGCCAACGTGTTGAAATCGTCCAACAGGGTGGCGATGCGCCCGGAATCGATTTGTTCCATGATGATTTGCGCCCGCATCGTCGCAGATGTCAGATCTATATTGCGGATCCGTTGCTTGACCTGCGGCAGGTTGAGAGCCGTCATGGATAGGTCCCTTACGCCCAACCCCAACAACAGCGCTGCATAGCGAGGGTCTCCCGCCATTTCACCGCAAACACTCACCGGAATACGCGCCCGAAGCGCCGCCTGTGTCGTGAACTGAATCAAACGCAAAATTGCGGGGTGTAATGGATTGAAAAGATGTGCCACCTGTTCATCTGCGCGGTCTATGGCCAGCGTGTACATCGTCAAGTCATTAGTACCAATGGCAAAAAAATCACTAACAGTCGCCAGCGCATCAGCCGCAAGCGCGGCACCCGGCACTTCAATCATAACACCCAGCGGCGGCAACGGATCGGCGATCTTGACCTTGCGGCGCTTCAACCGACGCGCAACGGATTTCAAACAATCGCGGACTTGACGCACTTCACCAACGTTCGAAATCATCGGTAATAAAATTCGGACCGGCCCATGTGCGCCCGCTCGCAGGGTCGCCGCCAATTGGGTTTCCAGTAATTTTAGATGTTTCAAGGACAACCGGATTCCGCGCAGACCAAGTGCCGGGTTTTCCGATGTGCTCAGATACTCGGATAAGGAATGCGCCTGCTTCTCGCCGCCAACATCAAGTGTCCGGATCGTCACCGGTTTACCCGACATGCCCTTCACCATGTCGCGCAGAATTTCGTATTGTTCGGTCTCATTTGGCGCAGTTGCACGGTTCATAAACATGAACTCGGTCCGCAACAAGCCAATGCCTTGCGCACCGTTTTCCAGGGCGGATTTAACCTCCAATGGCAATTCGACATTCGCCGACAAATCGATATGCGTATCGTCGCGTGTGATGGCGGGCATTTTGCGCAGCCCCGCAAATTTCTGCCGTTCGCGCAGAAATCCGGTGCGGCGACGTTCGTAATCCGTCATGGTTTTCGTGCTGGGATCAATAATCACCCGACCCCCGCCACCATCAATGATCACTAAATCAGCAGATTCCAAATTATCCAGCAATCCAGAAACGCCAACAACGGCGGGAATGCCTAACGAGCGCGCCACAATGGCGGTATGGCCCTCGGCACCGCCCGACGCGGTCGCAAATCCGGCAACCCGCTGTGGATCCATCAACGCGGTGTCAGCGGGACTTAATTCATCCGTAAACACGACACTGCCAGGCGCAATCATAGAAAAGGCGCGAAAAGGCTCCTTGGTGAGATTTCGGATCAATCGGGCACCAGCTTCACGGATGTCATTGGCGCGCGCCGCCATATAGGAATCGGGTAAGTCGGCAAAACCGCGCGCAATTATCGAAATTTCCGCCTGGACGGCGGCTTCAGCGTTAATAAGCTTGGTTTGGATCCGGTGCTCAACACCTTGGGTCAACCTCGACCCGGTCAACATATGCTGATACGCGTCGAGCAAATACCCCAGCTCTTCTCCCGCTTCGCCATGCATCGTTTGCGCGCGATTTTTTAAGCGCCGTATTTGCCGGGCAGATCGCCTCACCGCCGATTGGAACCGGGCTTGTTCAGATTCAATTTGGCCATCGTCGATTGCATATTCCGGGACGGTAGGCGCGCCGTATTCGGTGATATGCGGCGGACCAATTGCAATACCTGGCGAGACGCCGAGACCGTCCATAACCTGTTCTTTTTTTGTTTTTTTAGCGTTCATAGAATTTTCTGCTCACTAATTCAGCCAGCGTCGCAATCGCCAGCGCCGCGTCCGCGCCATCCGCGGTAACGCGAATGAAGGTGCCTTTCGAAGCCGCCAGCAGCATTAAGCCCATAATCGATTCACCTGATACGTCCGACCCGTCTTTGGCTACTGTAATGTCCGCTTGAAATTCAACCGCGACCTTGACGAATTTCGCGGCGGCTCGCGCATGTAAACCGCGTTCGTTGAGGATCTCCATATCGAGGACGACAGACACTTCAGCTTGGCTGGCTTGATAAAATCTGGGAGGCTAAATTGATATATTTCTGTCCTGACTTTTGCGCCGCCTCCGCAGCATCGGCGAGCGCCATCGATCCACGGACGCTCGCCAATTTAATCAACATCGGCAAATTTACCCCCGCGATGACCTCCACGTTATGACTATCCATGATCGAAATCGCCAAATTGGACGGCGTGCCGCCAAACAGATCCGTCAGTACGACGACGCCGTCGCCACCATCCACATTCTCGACCTTTTGTATTATTTCCTGGCGGCGTTGATCCATATCGTCATCCGGTCCGATCAACACCGTCTCCGTGCAGTCTTGCGCGCCCACGATGTGTTCCAGCACAGCAACGAATTCCCTGGCGAGACCGCCATGTGTAACCAGCACTACGCCGATCATGATTTAATCCTCAACATCGATTGTTTTTCAGTTCCAGCCCATCTACAGCATGTCCCGGCCATCTTGACCTCCCCAGCCATCCATGTCGCGATGGCGTAAAAAATACCGGCGCCCTTGATTTTCAAGCCACTCCGCCAGCCGTTCCGCCGTGTAGACCGAGCGATGGCGACCACCTGTACATCCAACCGCAATGGTTAGATAGCTTTTACCTTCCGCTTCGTAGCGCGGCAGCAAAATACCGAGCATTCCCGTCAAAGATTCCAAAAAGACGTCAAAATCCGGATCCGCCGCAATATAGACGCTGACCCGGCTGTCCTGTCCGGTTAAAGGACGAAGCGTCTCTTCATAATGCGGATTGGTGAGAAAGCGAACGTCAAAGACTAAATCGGCTTCTCGGGGAACGCCGCGCCGGTACGAAAACGACGTGACATTCACACCTAATCCCGGCCCCTGATCCAAACCGAACTGTTCGGTAATTCGTTCCTTCAACGTCCACAATGTTTTTTGCGACGTATCAATCACCGTATCCGCGCGGGCCCGCAGCGGCGCCAACATGGCGCGCTCCAAGCGAATTCCGTCAGGAACGGGTCGATCCAGGGCCAAAGGATGACGGCGCCGGGTTTCAGTATAGCGCCGCAACAAGGTGGCGTCTTCGCAATCCAGAAACAGCATCTGAACGTCAATATCGTGATCCGCCGTCAACCGGTCCAGTTCCGTTGAAAACACGTCCACGCCAAAATCCCGAGTCCGTATATCAACACCTATGGCCAACGGTTGCCAGTCACTACTTGACGCTTCAGCGTTTAGCAACGCCGTCAGCAACGAAAGCGGCAGATTATCAACGGCCTCATAGCTAAGGTCTTCCAGCATTTTGAGCGCTGTCGTGCGCCCGGCACCGGACAGGCCGGTCACCAAGACAACGGGTCTGGAAATTTTAATATCGCCCGTCAAAGCATAGGTACTCCTCCGCTAGCGCCAAATTGGTTTCCAAATTACTTCGGTCCCTTATGACATTATATTGTCCGGTCCGACGCGAATCGCAAGCCGGACTTTCGCCGCAGCAGACGTTTCAAACGGCCACAACCGCAAACGACGCACGGTGACGCCGCCTAATTCTATGGTTTCCGGTACAGGCATCCGGTCGAGCTGATCCTGGGATTCAACCAAATCAACGATTAAACCCAGAATGCCGACCCGCGCCATACAATCATCCGGCAACGTTACGACACCCAGGTTTCGGACTTCAATTTTATTTCGGAGACTGTCCGGCGCGCGCGCTTCTACTCGGCCATCGCTGTATTCCAAAATAGTTTGGTCATCAGCAACCAGGCGTGCGCCGCCCTCAATGAGCCGCAGCGCTAAATCGGATTTGCCACTACCGGAGCGCCCCCGAAGCAACACCCCAATATCATTTATGACGACGGTGGTTGCGTGGACTGTATCCATGGCATGAACTGTTTGCCGAGCTTCAGGCCTTGTTGTTGATAGGTGGAGCCGATGTCGCGACCGTAAATGCGGTCTGGAATTTGCGTCAAACGTTCATAGACAAGTCTTCCGAGAATTTGACTGTCAGAAATAAGGAACGGCACATCGTGGGAGCGGACTTCAAGAACCGCCCGGCTTCCTTCGCCACCGGTGCCCTCATCGCCGAACCCTGGGTCAAAGAAACCAGCATAATGAACCCTAAATTCACCGACCAACGTGTCATACGCGACCATTTCAGCGGCGTGATCTGGTGGCACGGTCACGGCTTCACGCGAAGCCAGAATATAAAAATCATCCGGGTTCAAGATCAATTCCGGCGCGCGGTGTCGAAAGATCGGTTCCCAAAAATCACGCGGGTCATAATGATTTTTCAGGTCTATATCGATCAGACCCGCATGTTTTCGAGCGCGAAAACCAACCAGGCCCGTCACGGGGTCCCCCTGAAGGTCGACCGTGAAGGGAATGCCTTCTTTGATGATTGCCGAATTGGGTTCGGAATCGACCAGTTGAACTTTTTGGTTCAATTGGTGCAACGCGCGATCGCTATATGTGAAATTTCCCCGTTTTAGACGAAGTTGGCTCAAACGTGATCCGGTGCGCACGATGACACTGAACGTTCGCGGTGAAATTTCAGCATAAAGCGGTCCGGAATATTCACCGCGCACACGGTCAAACTCAACGCCATGATCGGTGATTAAGCGCGTAAATATATCCAGCCGGCCGGTAGAGCTTTTAGGATTCGCTATACCAGAAACGCCGGCGCCCAGCGCCAACCGCTCCATCAGTGGAACGACATAAACGCATCCTTTTTCCAACACCGCGCCGTCGGACAAGTCCAACTGGTGCAGACCCAGCTTCGACAGCTTGTCCGAGACTGTTTCAGAGCTTCCCGGCAGAAAGCTTGCCTGGACCCGGTGCGCGGTACGCCCCAGACGCAGATCAAGACTGGCCGGTTGAATTTGATCGTCGAGGATTTCGGAATCGGCCGCGATTTCAGCGGAATTGATCAACGCCCGGATCGCTTGAGAGGGCAGAATGCCGGTACGATGGCGGACCGGCATTCCCCTATCAGGCTTCGTGGCCTGTGCAACGGAGCGAGTATCAGACATGTGGCCTCATCCATCGGGGTTCGCCTAGACTAGACGTTGACCCCTAATTATCAAACTATCTGCTAGTGGCGCAACCGAAACAGATGGTTCTCATCCATTTTGATCAATTGCCCTACCAGATCAAAAAATTGATGGTCTGATCGAAAGGCTTGGGAACCAAGCGTTTCGATCAGACCATTTGAACACCAATCTTTGGAACCGCTTATACGGGCAATCGCACCGTAAATTGCGCGCCCATGACCACGCCATTGGCGTCCCGCCGATTCAGCGCGCCTATCGTACCGCCATGCGCTTCGACAATTTGCCGGGAAATCGAAAGCCCAAGCCCGGAATGCATGCCAAATTTTTCGCTGGCTGGCCGTTCGCTGTAAAAGCGATCAAAGACCGCATCCAATTTGCCATCCGGCAATCCAGGCCCCGTGTCCAAAACTACGATTTCCACGAACCCGCCGCATCGGGCCACTTCGATATCAATAGTTGTTCCAGGAAAGGCGAAGCTATCCGCATTCGCGATTAAATTTTGAAATACCTGGACCAAACGGCTCTCCCAACCCGGCACCGTCAACGCGATCATGGGATCCTGAGCGCCGGCGGCGGTATGCACACGCATTCGGGGAGGCGCGCCCTCTCCTTCCTCACGGGACGCCATTTGAATTTCGACTAGCATTTTCAGTAACCCGCCAAGGTCGATGGGGCTCATCGATTCGCGGCTTAATTCCGCGTCCAGCCGGGAATAGTCGGATATGTCGGTGATTAACCGATCCAGCCGTTGCACGTCTTCCTGGATGATCGTCATCAATTGTTGTTGCTGCGCTGGGTCGGTGACCCGCGCAGCGGTCTCCACCGCGCTGCGCAACGACGTTAATGGATTTTTGATTTCATGACTGACATCGGCGGCGAAGCGTTCAATGGCGTTGATCCGCAAATACAAAGCGCCCGTCATGTCCCGTAAGGCGCCGGACAAATCGCCGATTTCATCACCTCGATGGGTCAAATCGGGAATTTCCTGGACCTCCCGTCCGCCGTGAACCTGCGCCGCTGCCGCCAACCGCCGCACCGGACGGGCGATCGCGCTCGCCAGGTAAAGCGACAGCAAAATCGTAATCACCAGAGCAATCGCGAATAATTCGACGACGACCAGACGAACATCTCGGATCGTCTGGCGGACTTCACCGCCGCTCTTAGATACCATCAACACGCCGATCACTTGATGAAAGCGTTGCACCGGCATCGCCACGGACAACACAAAACCACCCTTTCGATCGGCCCGCACCACGCCTGTGACCTCCCCCGACAGCGCAGACATCGCTTCCGGGTAATCCCGAATACTTTGACGTTGCGCTTCTTGATAATAATCCAGATCCCGGACGCCCTGAAAGGCGTCAAACATCCAATCGAGCATAACCATCAGATGTTCGACCGACGGCGAACCGTTTTGAATCGGCGACAACTCAAATATTTGCACCATGCGGTCCCGACCGCCAACACTACGGCTGTCCGCAGCCAACTCCCCATTTATCAGGAATAAACGCGCCCGAACAGGCGTCGCCGCGGTCAGTCGTCGGACCATGTTGCGCGCGTGCAGAATGTCCAAGACCTGTGCGCCATTAGGGTGGGTTCGAATTGCGCCTTCCCCCAGCGCGCCAGCAAAAATACCGGCCTGCCGCCGCAACCCGTCCAGTTCCGCGTCCAATAATCCGTCTTGATAGGGCCCCAGAAACAACAAGCCAACAACCGGGATCGCCAGCGCTAAAACATTTACTGCAAGAATACGCAGCGTCAGCGGCGAAATGCGTCGCTGAGAGGCGCGCGATCGCGCAGACTTCGGTGGACTCTCTCCCGGTTCAGTCATGCCTCAACCTGGGTTCAGATGCCGAAAACTCACGATTCGCGATACCTGTACCCAATGCCGTAGAGCGTTTCGATTTCATGGAATTCTTTGTCGAGCGTACGGAACTTTCGACGCACCCGCTTAATATGGCTATCGATGGTGCGGTCATCGACATAAATGCTTTCCCCATACGCCAGGTCCATAAGCTGATCTCGATTTTTTACATGTCCCGGAAACTGCGCCAACGCCTTTAACAACAGAAACTCGGTCACCGTCAATTGTACGGGTTCTCCTTTCCAGGTGCAGACATGACGTTCTGAATCGAGAATCAGGTCACCCCGCGACAATACGCCCTCGGATTTTCCAGTGGACGGATTGCGGTCGATTTCCGTGCGGCGAAGCAAGGCGCGAATTCGTTCGATCAGTAGTCGTTGGGAAAACGGTTTCTTGATGTAGTCATCCGCACCCATACGAAAGCCGAGAACCTCGTCGATCTCGTCATCCTTTGACGTCAAAAATATTACTGGCACGGTGCTGCTTTTTCGTAATTCCTGCAACAATTCTATACCATCCATGCGTGGCATTTTTATGTCTAACACTGCTAAATCAACAGGGTTTTTCTTGAGTCCGCGATACGCTTCTTCCCCATCGGCAAAAGTACGGACCTTGTACCCTTCGGCCTCCAGCGCCATGGACACCGACGTCAAAATATTCCGGTCGTCATCCACCAACGCGATTGTATCGTTCATATCCCTATCCCCCACCCGATCTTAACAAGGTTTCACCGATATCCACAATCGACCTGCCTCATGGCCGGAATAAGGCAATCCCGAGACATTGTGAAGGCGTGCCAAGCATTGCAGGAGCATTCCTGCGGCGATTTGTCCAATCGCGCGTATTTCCCTCTATTATATATGGATTAAAGATCATAACCAAAACACATCGGGACGGTTTAAAACTAATTGGCGTTACCCCTGTTGGAGCAGTTTATTGTGGAGACCATGCCCCGCGAGACGAACACCCCTGATCCTTCTTATCGCCTGATTCTTGTAATGATGGCGGCTTTAGCGCTGATCGCATTAACGGCGTATGCGACGTGGCGTTATATGGTGAACGAACCCACGACGCGAACGACGGAGATGATACCGTCAATAAGCGCGACAAAGTTACGGTAACGTGTCTATTGTTACAGCAATCATGAACAATATAGACAATGCGCCCGCCCCGTCTGTGTCAGGTGCCGCAGCCCGGCGATTGATCCGTTCCTGCGACCATGCCGTTTTTTAGCCACACATCGCACAGATGGTTGGCCCTATGTCTCCCTGGTGTTGACCGCAACGACCCATGCGGGCGTGCCGCTTTTACTGGTGTCGGATTTAGCTGAACACACCTGCAACCTGCGGGCAGATGATAGAGTTTCACTTTTGTACGATGGGACCGGAGCGTTGGAAAACCCTTTGACGGGAGCAAGAGTCAGTTCGCAAGGTCGCGCCGTTCCCCTGAAAAGCCCACATAGTCGATTT
>JAPKDL010000007.1 GCA_028822585.1 Alphaproteobacteria bacterium
ATCAGGTTTTCAGAAGGAGCTCGAATGAACAACCTCATGAGAGAGCACAGCTAGCCGGGTGAAAGTTGGCACCCAACATCGCGGCGGTTTTACTCGATGTGGATTTAGGGGGCGTGGATATAGGCGGCGCCTTCGCTTGTGGCTCAGATTATGCGGCGAGCAAGGTTAGTTGATTGGAGAGACGAGCGCTGATTTGTGGCGTAGCCGATGACGTTGCTGGAGTGGCGTGGGAGATTTACGGTGTTGAGCGTGTTGGGAGAGTGGACGGGGCGCGATGGGTAACGGGTTGGAACCTCGTTCGAACAGAATTCCCAAACCCTTTGATGGGTCCGCCGAACAAAGCGCGGCCGGCCATGCGGGCCGCGGGTGAAATTTCGTCGCCGGTCAACTCCCAGTATATGGTGGACACAACGGGGATATGTTGCAGCGGGTTAATGACGTCGATGATATCGCCAAAGGTGAGGCCGTCGTTGCCGAAAAAAGCCGTTTAAGCTGCTGAATCGTTTCATTTTGCATTCAATAGTTCCGCCATAATTTCGATGGAGGCGTCTTCTTCGGCCATAATTTCAAGATAAAACTGATCACCGTCTGAAAGGGTTTTTGGGCGTTTAGGCGTTGCGGGCGTCCCGCCTGCCGCTGCGCCAAACGTTTTTATCTCGCCCGCCGTTTCGCTAAAATATTTCGCGGCGGGAGAAAGTGGCGGGGGCGCGAATCCCTGAATTGTCAAATCTTGCATATTCAGGTCTCCGCCAAAGTACAGTGCAAGCTGGGTGCTACGGTAGGTATGGTAGCTTTGCGTGGTGGATGACGGTGGTGCGGTAGAATCTTTTACCCTAACGGGTCGGCGAGCATGACCCCCAGACGGCGTGGATTACCACAACCGGGAGGTTTCAAAGACCGGAGCGTTACAGGATATGTCCGCCACGGACGGCCTTGGTTTGCAAGTAATGTTCGTTGTGCCCATTGGCGGGAAAGGCGTGTGGCACGCGGTCGGAGATAATGACGCCATGCGCGGACAAGGCCGCAACCTTGGCTGGGTTGTTAGTCATCAACCGCACCGTGCGGTATCCCAGTTGCGTCAACATACTTGCGGCGGGGGTATAGACGCGTTCATCGGCGTCGAACCCCAATCGTTCGTTGGCGTCGATGGTGTCGAATCCTGAATCTTGCAATTGGTAGGCGCGCAGCTTGTTCACCAGGCCGATGCCGCGTCCTTCCTGTGCGAGATATAGTAGAATCCCACCGCCCGCCGCCGCGATGGCGTTGACGGCACCGCGAAGTTGATCGCCGCAATCACAACGCAGGCTGCCTAACAGGTCGCCTGTGAAGCATTCGGAATGCAGCCGCGTTAGAACTGGCGTGTCAGGGTCGGGGTTGCCGACAATAATGGCCAGATGGGTCTTGCCGCCGTCAGCGGGCCGAAAGGTGACCATCCGGGCGTCTTCGGCATTGGCCAACGGCACGTTAACTTCGACCACCGCGTCGAGCAATTCTTCGCTGGCGGCGCGATAGCGCAGAATGTCGTTGGCGTCTACGACCAGCAAGTCTTCCTGGGTCGCAAAAATATCTGGCGTCATCTCTGGTCTTCCTGGGCAATCGGCCACCAACGCCGCTGGTAACAAGCGTGCTAGTTTCACCAGTTGGACAGCCGATGTTTGCAACGCGGTCGCAACTGTTCCCGAGAAGGCGTCGCCATTTGCGGTAGCGTCACCGATAATAACATCTATATCCGTACTGGTGAGCGGCGCGGGTGATTCAACTTGGATCGCCGCATCGTCACCCTGTTTCATGCCAAGTACATGGGCGCGCGGCGCGGTAACGACGCAGGCGGTGATCTGACCGCAAAGCGTGTTCATGGCGCCAGGGCCATTCTCGGCCGCTGCTACGATAATGGCTGATTCGGCGCTGTGCAAAACAACAGGCGTTCCGCGGCGTAAATCGCCAATCGCGCGGGCGATCGCGGTGACCGCTCTGTCATGATGCGGTGTAATTTGTTGACGTTTTGTCGTTTGTGCTCGTTCAGTCATCACTTACTTGTTATCCATCCACCGGGGTGTCCTGCCCCCGGAGCGTCCGGCGGGTTAGCGTTATTACGTCCTTGGCGAAGGACAAGGTCAAGGACGCCAGCGCTATTGCGGCAATAAAGGATGCGGTGTACCCGGGAATGATTGGCAAAAGGCATAGGACGAGACCAACGACTTGACCGACGCAAACCAGTTTGCGGCGCATGCTTGGCGGCAATGAATAGGTCAATATCGGAAAAACATACCCTGCCGCAATGAAAACATAACGCATCCCGCCGATAATCAAAACCCAGGGGCCGGTTTTGCCTGTTTGCCAGACCAGGATTGCCAGCACCAGAATCAGGG
Source organism: Alphaproteobacteria bacterium (assembly GCA_028822585.1). Lineage (GTDB taxonomy): Bacteria > Pseudomonadota > Alphaproteobacteria > UBA8366 > JABJJH01. The sequence goes on from JAPKDL010000007.1 coordinate 2,370, forward strand.
CGGCGTCGGTTTCCATGTCGAATCGTGCGCCAAATTCACTACATTCGCCGCGCCGTCGGGCCACGTAACCATCCAGCCCGTCCGACGCCAATGCGACACCGGCCGCGCTCGCGATAAGCCACCAGAATTCGGCAGTTGGGGGGATGGTCGGAGCGTCTATGCTGTATCCCGCCAGAATCGAGGTGATCGCAGCGCGCGCCCATGTGATCTGGTTTGCAGGGTTAAAATGGCGCAACGCGTCGACGCGGGCACCAAAGGCCAGCACGGCAATGGCGGCGGCAAGATAGATTCCAGCGGCGGCGAGATCGGCGGTGATAGAAAGATCAATCCACCACATGAACCCCATCGCGCCGATGCCCGTCCCGGCTATTGTGAACGCCGCGTGGTTGAAAGGATGGATCGACGCATAAGTGTTCATCGTTTGATTTGTGTTCCAAGACATAAAATTAAACGGTGCCCGATTACCTATAATTGATATATGTTCTGCTGGAGAAATTGGCTAATGGAAATTCTTCTTGGGGCCTATAAAACGGCCATTCGTTTAACGCGTAGAACTGCAACATCATTGAATTTTATATGACCGCACATGATAAAAATATAGCTAAATGTGAAATTATTAATGTCGAATGGCGCGAATTGCTAAAAATTTGGCAGTCTTGCCCTGTATTGGAAGTGGGATCGGAGCCATTGTCATCAGAGCCGTTATCTATGACAGCGATGCTGGCGCTGTATGGTCCTTTATGTGAAGGTCCGGATGCCTTCGTCGCCGCCCATCTGGGCCAAAGCCTGGATGGCCGGATCGCCACGGTCAACGGCGCGTCGCATTTCGTTACGGGTCCGGTTGATATTTTGCACAACCACCGAATGCGGGCGCTCTTTGACGCGGTGGTCGTCGGGGCGGGTACGGTCGCATTGGACAATCCAAAATTGACCGTTCGTTTGTGCGATGGTGAAAACCCTGTGCGTGTGGTGCTGGATCCGAACCGCCGACTGGCTGCGTCGTTCGGGGTGTTTCAGGACGGTGCCGCCGAGACATTATTGATTTGTGATGAGGCGTTGGTCGGGAGTGAGGGTCGCACGGAACCCCGGCATGGAAAGGCGCTGGTCCTGGGCGCGCGCCGAGCGGTGAATGAAATGGGCGACGAACCAGCGACGATCGGTCTGTGTCCTCGTGCTATTTTGGAAATTTTAGCGGCGCGCGGATTGTTGCGTGTGTTCGTGGAAGGCGGAGGCATCACGGTCTCGCGATTTTTACATGCGGGGTGCATCGACCGGTTGCATATAACCGTCGCGCCCATGATTTTGGGTTCGGGGCGTCCGGCGATAACCCTGCCGCTGGTGGAGTCCCTGGCCGAAGGGCACCGCCCGACCATGCGCCGGTTCGAATTCGGCGATGACATTTTATATGATTGCGGGTTCCGCGATGGATGACTGGGTCGAGCCCGGACTAGAATACGAGGTCGAACGGTCGTTTTGGGTTACGGCACCGGGGCAAGGAGAAATTCGCAGCGCGCCGCTCCGTGCGCCGACATCGGAAGACGTTGTGGTCGACACCAGGCGCAGCGCCATTAGCCGGGGCACCGAAGCGTTGGTATTCCAGGGTCGTGTTCCCGCAAGCCAGTATGCCGCGATGCGGTGTCCGTTTCAGAAAGGCGACTTTCCCGCCCCGGTTAAATATGGGTATGCGTCCGCGGGTGTTGTGCGAGGGTCCCGGCGCCGGGTATTTTGCCTGTATCCTCACCAGGACCGCTATGTCGTCCCCGCTGTATCGGTGGTCGATATCCCGAATGATGTGCCCGATGATCGGGCTGTGTTGGCGGCCAATATGGAAACTGCCGTGAATGCGATGTGGGATGCGGCACCGTTGATTGGCGACCGGATAGCTGTGGTGGGCGGTGGTGTCGTTGGGTGTTTGGCGGCGGCGCTGTGCGGGCGTATTTATGGTGCCCAGGTTCAACTTGTCGACGTTAACCCGAACCGTGCGGCGGTTGCGGCGGCGTTGGGCGTCGGGTTCGCCGTTCCCGATGATGCGTTAGAGGCGCTGGGAGGAATGGCGGATATTGTGTTCCACGCCAGCGGCGTTGGGACCGGGTTGACGACCGCACTAGCGCTCGCCGGGTTTGAGGCGCCTATTATTGAGATGAGTTGGTATGGCGATCGCGCGGTGTTGGCGCCGTTGGGCGAGGCGTTTCACGCCAAGCGGTTATCTATTCAAGCCAGCCAGGTTGGCGCCGTCGCCCCCAGCCGCCGGGCACGGCGGACGCGGCGGGACCGGTTAATGTTCGCGATGTCGTTATTACGCGACCCGATGTTTGATTGCCTCATCACTGGGCGCTCGTACTTTGAGGATTTACCGAAAACCATGGCGAGCCTGGCGGGCGATCCCGGTGATGCGTTATGTCATATTTTAACGTATACATAATGGTGCCGCTAGCGAATTGGCCAGGAGAGTAAATTTATGTTCAGCGTCACCGTTTCCAATAGCGTTATGATCGCGCATTCGCTTGCCGGGGATATCTTCGGTCCGGCGCAACGGTTGCATGGCGCGACATATGTGGTGGAAATTACAATGCGCCGCCCGGCGCTTGATGAAAACGGCATTGTCGCGGATATCGGTCGGGCGGCGGAGTTGCTGGACGATGTGTTGGCGCCGTTCTCCTATCGTAATTTGGACGATTTGCCGGAATTCGCCGGACGCAACTCTACGACAGAAGTCCTGGCGAAAGAAATATTTGACCGCTACGTTGGGGGCGTTCATGAGGGCCGGTTGGGTGGAGATGTGGCGGGTCGATTGGCCCATGTTAATGTAACCTTGCGGGAAAAACCGGATGCTTGGGCGTCGTATGGTGCGAACCTTGATGAGATTGGCGAAGATGGATAAACCCACAATCCATTTCGCCATTCCCGGATCAATTCAGCGCCGGACCGGTGGTTATAACTACGACCGGCACGTCATTAGTGGATTGCGGGAACGGGGGCGTATTGTGCGCCTGTATGAATTGGACGACCCGTTTTCTGTCGCTGGGATGGATTTGTCTTCTATTGCGCAGCGACGGAAAGCCGAAAGAACCGCAGGCAAGATGATCAGTTCGTTGCCTGAAGGCGCGGTGTTGATTATTGACGGGTTGGCCTTGCCGGCCTTTGAATCCCGACTCCGGCATGGTGCGGCGCGGCTTTGCGTCGTCGCGCTCATCCATCATTTGCTAGCGGACGAATCCGGCCTGGAGGCCGCCGAAAAACATGCCCTGCAGGAAGTGGAGCTTCGAAACCTTGGCGTTATGCGCCATGTCGTTGTCACAAGTCGGGCGACTGCCGCCACAGTGCTGCGTTTGGGGGTGTCGCGCACAAAAATTTCCGTGGTGGAGCCTGGAACTAACCAACCGGAAGACCTTCTGGGAACCAGGCAGGGAACCAAGGCAGCGAAGCATGAACGCGGCGCAAATGGCACCATTGAGCTTATATCGGTTGGCGCCTTGATTCCGAGGAAAGGGCATTTAACGCTGCTTCAGGCTTTGGCGGCGCATCGTTCGATGGCGTGGCGATTGACGTGTTTTGGTTCGTTGGACGCGGACCGCCAAGAGGTGGCTAAAATTCGCGCGCTTATTGAGCATGAAGACTTAACGGATAGGGTTAATTTGGCGGGTGAGGTCGACGATAAAGACTTGTACATCGCTTATCGCGACGCTGATATTTTCGTGTTGGCGTCTAAATTAGAAGGTTACGGCATGGCCTTTGCGGAAGCGCTGGCGTATGGGCTGCCCGTTGTTGGCAGCGGCGCTGGCGCGGTAGCCACAACGGTTCCCACCGACGCGGGTTTGCTGGTGGCGCCGGGAGATCCTGTCGCGTTGGCGGCGGCGTTGGAACGGGTCATGACCGATGCTTCATTCCGGGGCACGCTGGCTGCCGGCGCGGCAAAGGCTGGACGTCAATTGCCATCGTGGCGGCATACCGCCACGCAATTTGACGCTACGATCAATTCGGTCAGTCGCGCGTCATCGATTGTGTGACGGCGGATATGGAGACCTTTACCGGTGATTGGTTGGCGTTGCGGGGCGCTGCGGATCGTGCTGCGCGGTCAAAGACTCTGGCGGCCCAATTTGTATCAGTGTTGCCGTCGAACCCCCGCGTGCTGGATTTGGCGTCAGGCGGGGGTGCCAACGCGAAATATCTAGAAACCGAAATGACATGGTCCGCGCCCGGTGCGGCGCCAAGCTGGACTTTTGTGGATGGTGATACCGATTTGTTGGCGCAGGCGCGGGAGATGACGGGGCCCGTTGAATTAAGACTCGCCGATTTGTCTTCTGGCATTTCACGGGAATGGACGGCGTCGGTCGACGGCGTTACCGCGTCGGCGTTTTTCGACCTTGTGTCGTCGGACTGGTTTGAGGCGTTTGCGCATTGCGTGCGTGGTGTGCCTCTGCTGTTCGCGCTCACCATTGATGGTCGGTGGCGCTGGAGTCCGGCGCATGACCGCGACAATGATATCATGGCGGTGTTCGCCCGTGACCAAAAGCGTGACAAGGGATTCGGTCCAGCGATGGGCGGTGGCGCGGCGATGGCGATGATACGAATTTTAAACGCCCACGGGTTCATCGTGTCCAGCCGCCCGGCGGATTGGCGTCTTGGCACCGCTCATGCGGCGCTTTTGGAGGCTTTAATTCAAAATATCGCGGCCGCCGTGACGCCCTATGGCACCGATACATTGGGATGGCTGACCTGCCGCCGCCAGCAAATAGGACAAGGTGAATTGCGGTTGCGGTTGGGCCATCTTGACCTGTTTGCCAGGCCCGCCTTGTTCTCTGACAGCGAGGTGTCATAGAATTAACGGTCAGTGGGCTGATCGAAACGCTTGGTTTCCAATCCTTTTGAACAGACAATAAACTATTGATTTAGAGGGGAGTTTATCAAATTGAATGGGCACCATCCGTTTTGGTTGCGCCACTAGAATATGACGCTCCCGGTAAATATACGCTATAGTGGCGAGACTAACGGAGAGACCTAGATGCTGAGGGCTGGATGATCGGAAAAAAAGTATTGTTGGTGGATGATGACGAAGCGCTTGGTGAGTCGTTGTCGGAACAGTTGCGGCTCAATGAAGAGTTCGAAACCACCGTTGCGGGCACTGCATCCGAGGGACTGGGAATTGCGAAGACTGATTACTTCGACGCCCTTCTTCTGGATGTGGATCTGCCAGATATGGATGGCTGGGAGGCCTGCCGCTTGATGCGCCGGAACGGTGTGACGGCGCCAATTATCATGTTGACCGGCGCTGATACGGATGTGGATGCGATTTTGGGTTTGGATGCAGGGGCCAACGACTATGTGACTAAGCCGTTTCGGTTGGGCGTGTTGTTGGCGCGTCTGCGGGCTCAGCTTCACCAGCACGAACAGAGTGAAGATGGGATGTTCACCATTGGGCCTTATTCATTTCTGCCCAGCGGGAAAATTCTTGTCGACGATGAAACGGAACGAAAAGTTCGGTTGACGGAAAAGGAAACCGCGATTTTAAAATATTTGTACCGGTCGGGAGATAAGGTTGTGGATCGGGACACGTTATTGGACGAAGTGTGGGGATATAACGCGGGTGTCACAACACATACGCTGGAAACCCATGTGTATCGGTTGCGGCAAAAAATTGAACGTGATCCGTCCAATTCCGAAATCCTTGTGACGGAGCCCGGCGGTTATCGCCTGGCCCCCTGAGGTTGGGATAGGGGTCGTAGTTTGATGGAATGGACCGACTTTTCCGTGAAATTCTGGGGTGTGCGCGGCAGCATTGCGTGCCCGGGCCCGTCAACTGTGCGCTATGGCGGAAATACATCGTGTCTGGAGGTTATGTGTGGCGACCGCCGGTTGATTTTTGATGGGGGCACCGGGCTGCGAACTCTGGGTCAAACGATGATGGGGCAAAACCCCTGCGATGTTGATTTATTGCTGACGCATACGCATTTTGACCATGTTTGCGGCTTGCCATTTTTTGCGCCGTTCTATATTCCCGGCAACAAGATCCGGCTATGGGCGGGCCATTTGGATGCGGAGCTTGGCGTGGAGAAAGTGATCCATGACATGATGATTGCGCCATTGTTTCCCGTGCCGCCGGGCGCGTTTCAAGCGGAGGTATCTTATAATGATTTTGAATGTGGAACGACCCTGACGTTGGGTGACGGCGTTTCTGTCCGCACATGCGCGCTCAATCATCCCAACCGCGCGACCGGTTATCGGGTTGATTTTGAGGGTCGGTCATTGTGCTATATCACCGATACGGAACATGTTGAAGGCGAACGTGACGCAGCGATTGTCAAGCTGATTCAAGACGCCGATCTCGTCATTTACGATTCCACGTTCACCGATGCGGAATATTCTAAATTCAAAGGTTATGGACATTCGACGTGGGAGGAAGGAGTTCGTCTGGCCGACGAGGCGCATGTAAAGACCTTGGTCTTGTTCCACCATGACCCAAGCCATGACGACGATTTTATGGACCAAGTAGCGAAAGATGCCGAAACCTCGCGGCCCGGCACGCTGGTAGCGCGCGAAGGCGATACTTTGTTACCATGAGAGGGTCCCTATGAGAGGACGCCCATGAAGTGGCACCTGCCGCAGGACGATAGCGAGCGGTTGGCCACTTGGCCACGGCGGGACTTTAAGAGCGTGGCTAAGCGCAGGGGTATGCGCTGGTGGTGCCCCGCGATCACACGATGATGATTATTAAAGGCGTGGCGGAGCCGGTCGATGTCGTTGTGCTGGCCGATAAATTTTGGGTGACTGAATTTATTTATAAGGGTCGGCGGCGTCGCGTAACCCATCGCCTAGGAATTGAAATGCCAGCACGATTAGGATTACCGGGATCACCGGATACATCAGCCAGGGATACAGCGCGACGACGTTGATGTTTTGCGCTTCGTTCAACAATACGCCCCAACTAGTGATCGGCGGGCGCAGGCCCAGCCCCAGGAAACTCAAGGCTGTTTCCCCCAGAATCATGCTGGGAATCGACAAGGTGGCCGATGCGATCAGGTGACTCATGAAGCTGGGCAGCAAATGATGTCCAATAATGCGGCTGGGTTTTGCACCCATGAGCTGGGCCGCGACGCAGAAATCTTCTTCGCGCAAGGCCAATAATTTGGAACGCACCGCGCGCGCCAGTCCCGGCCAATCCAACATACCCAAAATGACCGTAATGCCCATGAACACCAGAATGGGGCTCCACGTGACCGGTAGAATTGCTGACAGCGCCATCCATAATGGCAGGGACGGAAAGGAGCGGATGATTTCGATAATCCGCTGGACGATGGAATCGACCATGCCGCCATAATACCCGGCTAAGCCGCCAATGGTCAGCCCCATGGCGAAGCTAATAATGATGCCGACCAACCCGACCGTCAACGATATGCGCGCGCCGTACAATATTCGGCTGAGCACGTCCCGACCCAGTCGATCCGTGCCCAGGAAAAACAACTGTCCATTCGCTGCCGGGCACACCACGTGGAATTTGGCGTCAAACAGGTTCCAGAATTCATAGCGCGCACCGTCGTAATCATCACTATTGCAGAAAAACCGAATTTTTTGAATGCGGGCTGGGTCGTCTTTGTAAACCCATTGCAAATGTTCCATATCCAGGCTGACATTGTAGCCATAGACGAAGGGTCCGACGAAGTCGCCGTCATGGAACAGGTGAACCGATTGCGGTGGCGCGTACAGATAGTTGGTGTGGCGCGCTTGTAAATCATAAGGTGCTAGCATTTCGCTGACGACTATGGACAGATACACCATCAATAAAAACGCGCCGCTGACCACGGCCAGGCGATGGCGTTTCAGCTTCCACCACATCAGCCGCCACTGTGATGCCATGTAATAACGTTCTTGTTCCGGCGTCAGTGTAGTGGCGACATTGGGATCAAAGGGCGCGTCGTTGACGAAATGTTTCATCGGCTCGCCCCCCCGCTTAACCGGATGCGTGGGTCAAGCGCGGCCAGCGCTAGATCCGACAGCAATGTGCCGATGACGGTCAGTGTCGCCAGACACATAAGGAACGATCCGGCGAGGTACATGTCCTGGCTTTGCAATGCGTTTAGCAACATCGGCCCAGTGGTTGGCAGCGACAACACGATGGAGACGATCGCCGCGCCGGAAATGATTTCGGGCAATAAATTACCGATATCGGCGATGAAAGGATTCAACGCCATGCGCAACGGATATTTCACTAGCGCGCGTCCCGGCGGCAACCCTTTGGCTTTCGCCGTCACGTAATATTGCTTATTCAACTCGTCGAGAAGATTGGCGCGCAATCGCCGGATCATCCCGGCTGTGCCGGATGTTCCGATGACCAGAACCGGCACCCAAAGATGTTCGAGAATCGATAGTATTTTATCCAAAGACCATCCTGCTGCGATATATTGTGGGTCCATCAGCCCGCCAATGGATGTGCCAAAGATGCTGAAGGCCAGCCATTGCAACACCAGGGCGAGCAGAAAATTTGGCGTCGCCAATCCCAGAAAACCCAAGAATGTAAGGCTGTAATCTCCCAGACTGTATTGTCGCACCGCTGAATAAACGCCAATTGGAAACGCCACGACCCAGGTGAAGATGATTGTTGTAAATGATATGATAAAGCTTAACAGCAACCTGTCGCCAACGACGTCCGATACCGGCTGACTGTATTCGAAAGAATATCCAAAATCACCGTGCAACATGCCCACGACCCATGCGAAATATTGCTCCAACATCGATTTGTCGAAACCGTATTGTTGCTTGATGAATTCAATTTTCGCTTTGTCGATGGACTCGCCGCGGCTTTGTAGCTCGTTCATATAGGTCGTGAAATAGTCGCCGGGCGGCAATTGGATAATGATGAACACCAACGCGCTGATGACCAGCAACGTTGGAATCATGACCAGAACCCGGCGGGCGAGATACTCTAACACGATGGCATTGCCTTACCTGTACGTAGCTTGTTTTTTGGGTGGGGATGTGTCGGTAAACCAGAAACTATCCGGTTCGTACATGCCGAATTGTGCGCAGGGTAGCCATGTATAAATAGCTTTTACCGGCACGTTTTTCAGGGTGTTGCGCACCACAATGGGCTGAAGAACGCCGGAAATTAGGCCAATCGAATATACCTGGTCGGCGTGGATCGTCAGCATCTCATGCCATATTGTGCGCCGCGCGTCGGTTGAGGTCGCGCGGAGCCATTTTTTGTGAAGCACCTTTAACCGTTTGGGCTCGGGCATGTCTATGGCTTCGCCCATGTTGCCCATGGTTTCGTGACTTTGCCCCCATTTCGGCCATTGATATTGCACTTGGGAGGTTGGCGCGAGGTCTTCGGGGTCCATGTCGGCGGTGGGCAGGCCGTTTTCTAATCCCGATGAAATCGACATGACGGTTTCCCCGGCGTAGATGCGGTTGCGCATGACCTCGCGCTGGGTCGGTTTGGTGTGTAGTTTCGCGCCAATCAAGGCCCAGCTATCCTGGATTAACTCCAAAACATCGGCTTCTTCGGTGCTTTCGCCGGTGGATTCCACAATGATGTCCAAGGGGCGACCATCGGGTAGCAGGCGGATGCCGCGGTCGTCCCGTTTTTCCAGCCCTATGGAATCAAGTTGCCGGTTCGCTTCGGCGATATCATATTTAGCCCAGCTTTTCTGGTATTTGTCGCGGAACAGCGGACTGCCGGGAAGCACCGTATTTTGGGCTTCCAACGCCAGGCCAAAATAGATCACTCGGTTCAATTCATGCCGATTGACCGCGAGTGATATGGCGCGGCGGAACCGCACGTCACGCAGCAACTTTCGCCATACTGGGTCATTGGTGTTCAAGTTGGGGAACAACGCCATATGCGCGCCCTTGCCGGTGCGCCACAGGCGGGTGTTGAACCCACTTTTCTTTTCGTTACGTTTCAGAAACGTAAAGTTGTCAAACCGCAGATACCGCGCCTGTAAATCGGCTTGGCCCGTGCCCACCTTGGCGGGAATGATATTGCTGCTGGCGATGCCGAACACCACCTGGTCGATATATGGCAATTGCCGCCCGTCCGGGTCGACCTTGTGATAATATGGATTGCGTTTGAAAACGTATTGTTCCGAGGGTCCCTTGGTGGTGTTGACCCAGGGTTGCAGCGATGGGAGGCGAATATTTTTGTTTTTGTACTGGTGGTCCAGTTTGTTGTGCAGCGCCGCCCAGTTTCGCTGGCCCTTTTTTTTAGCCTTGGTGTTCAGCTTGGCCGTGTCTTTGTAACGCGCGTGGTATTTTCGCAGATAATGGGCGGGCCGGTAAACGTATAACGGGCGCGCGCCCGCCAGCGCCGGCAAAAACGCCGGGTTCGGATTGTCCCATTCGAAACGGATTGTCACATCGTCGATGATGGTGACGGCTGGTGGCTTGCCGTCGACGCGCAGCACGGCGGGTGGCCCTGTTGGCGACAACATGTCGTGGTTCGCCACATCTTCCCAATAGTAACGGAAATCTTCGGTGGTGAACGGCGCCCCGTCGGACCATTTATGCCCCGGGCGAAGATGTAGCGTGAATTTACGACCATCTTCGATCTCCAAATCCCGCAAAATATCCGGCACGATGTCGAGGTCACGGTTATATCCGGCCAATCGCGCATAGCCATAGACGACCATCAATCGAATATCCTTGGGCCGCGCCATAAACATTTTCATAGCGCCGCCATGGCGTCCGATGCTTTGATTGGCCAAATTCATGGGGCGAATATAGGGCGTTTCCGGCAATCGTTGGCCAACCGGCGGCAGTTTGCCCGCCGCGACATCCGCCGCCAAAGTGGGTGGTTCGATGTAAGACTTTGCATTTACGCAGTGCGGCGTGAACGCGATGACAAGGGATGCGATGGCGGTGCATAATAGTGCTGGAGACATTACGCGGACTCCTGAAGATTGACATCGGCCAGGGCGCGAACGATATGGCCGCCGCCAATGTCCCGAAGAATAGGCCTGTTCCCCGGCGTTTCGGCGAAAGGATGGGGCCATTCTGACGGCGTGGACGCCTTTTCCGCCATAAGGTTTTCGAAATTTAAGGGCGCATCCAAATTCGCTTCCGGCACCGCTTGCAACAGCGCCTGGGTGTAGGGGTGGGTTGGTTGTTTGAACAACATTTCGCGCGGCGCCATTTCCACCAATTGGCCCTGGCACATGACCGCAATACGATTAGCGATATAGTCGACGACCGCTAAATTATGGGAAATGAACAAATAGGTGAGCCCAAGTTCCGCCTGTAAATCTTTAAGAAGGTTAAGAATCTGTGCTTGAATTGATACATCCAGCGCAGATACGGGTTCATCGCAAATGAGTAAATCGGGTTGCAACGCCAGGGCGCGCGCGATGCCAATGCGTTGACGCTGGCCACCTGAAAAACTGTGCGGATACCGGCTTAGATGCCGCACGTCCAGGCCCACCAAGCGCATTAATTCGCGCGCCGCGTTGCGTTGGCTTTCGGCGTCGCCAATCCCATGGATGACCAAGGGTTCGGTGATGATGTCGAACACGGGCATGCGCGGATTTAATGAACTGAACGGGTCCTGGAAAATGAACTGCATCTTGCGGCGGAAGGGAATCAGGGCTTTCGGCGTCAAGGCTAGAACATCGATCAACGACCCGCGATTGTTATAAGTGACGGTGCCGGAATCGGGGGTTAGCGCCCGCATCAACATTTTCGATAAAGTTGTTTTGCCACAGCCACTTTCGCCGACTAGCCCTAGACATTCGCCCCGGGCGATTTCAAAGCTGACGCTGTCAACCGCTTTGACGCTTTCGCTCGGCCCGCCACTAAACAGCTTACTTTTGCGAATTTTAAACGCCTTGGACAAATTGTCTACTTTCAATAGGGGCGCCTTTGTGGCGTCGGTATTCGACCAAGGTTCTTTTGCTTCGTGCAAGAATGTTTTGTGATGCTCAATCTCGCGGATGGGGGTTAGCCGTTCGCCCGGCGCTAGACCGAAACGAGGGACTGCTTTGTGCAACGCTTTTAGATAAGGATGTCCCGGATTTCGGAAAATATCTTCGGTACCGCCGGATTCCATGACTTCACCGTGGTACATGACGACAATATCTTCGGCCATGTTGGCGACGACACCTAAATCGTGCGTGATCATCATCACGGCCATGCCAAGTTCGCCTTGCAGATCGCGCAAAAGTTTTAGGATTTGCGCCTGGATGGTGACGTCGAGCGCTGTCGTCGGTTCGTCTGCGATCAACAGGCCGGGGCGGCACACCAGCGCCATGGCGATCATCGTGCGTTGCCGTAATCCGCCGGAGAGTTCGAATGGATAGGTTTTCAGCGCGCGCGCCGGGTTTGGGAACCCGACCAGGCGCAGCATTTCCTGGGTGACTTCCAAGCCTTCCGCTTTGCTAATTTTCCGGTGCAGATGCAAGGCTTCGCTGATTTGATCGCCAACAGTATGCAGCATGGACAGGGATGTCATTGGTTCCTGAAAGATGATGGAGATGCTGCTGCCACGAATGGCGCGCATTGCGGCGCTGTTGGTGCCAAGCGCCGCAATGTCGACCGCATCGCCTGGTTTGTTCGGGTCGTTGAACATTATCCGACCGGATGAAATCGACGCCGCCTTGGGCAGAATGCCCATGATGGCTTGTGACATGACGGATTTTCCTGAACCGGATTCACCCACCAGCGCGACGGTTTGCCCCGGCTGAATTTGAAAGGAAACGCCCTTTACGGCCTCAAGCACCCCTTCGGGCAGGATGAATTGAACCTTCAAATTTTCAACGCTCAACAGTGGGGGTGGTGACATTTGATTACGCCTCATCCGCCATATTGATGGTAATGCCCATGGACGCGATATTTTCCATTGTTGTTTCATCCATTTCGGCATTGTTGTGGAACCCGGCCTGGACGACGTTATTGGCGATGTCATCGAATCCGTTTAATGACGATTCGAGGGTCATTTTTTCCGCCTTGCTAAACAATGTCAGTTGCATCCAACCCTCGTTTTTGTCCCGGTGCGTTGAATAAAATTTTAGCGCCACCTTGTTAATGTCCCGCCAGGCGATCCGTCGCCCCAAGGGTCCGTTGGCGATGACCCCTTCATCATCTGTTTCAATGATCGTCATTTGGCGCAAAGCGACCTTTGCGGCAAACCCTATAAACACTAATAATATGCCAGCGAGTATGGTTGACAATATGGGGCTGTCTTTAACAAAGTATAAAGGCGTCCCGAAGAACAAAACGCCGATCGCAGCGCGAACATAATCGCCGTATAGGCTGGATAAAGGGTATTCTTGGGCGTTATTCATGTTACGGGGGCTCATGCTGCGGGGTCTTTCCAAATGGCGGCAGGGTGGTCCGTGATGACCCGGACCAGGTTTTCGATGAACGTCCAACAGGCGTCGTCATGCGCTGCGTGATGGGTCAACAACCCGGTTGGACCGTGTGAGCTGTTAGTGTAGTGGAGTCCACGTTGGCGGCAAAATGACAGGTGTTGGATCGTAAGATCGAGGGCGGCGGCGTCCCCCAGGAACTTTCGGCCGCTCCGCCAATCGATGATATCGGCGTGGGTGTTGATTTGTGTGGGAATGTTGGGGCTCCGCGTCTGCAATGTGGTTCCATAGGTTGAAAATGATTGGAACCCGATTCTAGGCAAAAGTGGGGCGAGGGTGTCCGCCATACGATTCCACGGAGGCACGAACATCGGGCGAAACCGTGGTCCAAAAAGGCGGCGCAGCCGTTTAAACCCGGTCGTTAGGTCGCGCTGCATCGCGTCAAGCGAACGATGGGGGCCAAATTCGGCCTTTTTTTCATCGTCTGGGGCATGATTGGCGTGTGCGTATCCATGTTGAATCACGGATATATTGGGTCGGGCGGCGACAACGTTCGCCAACGCCGTCGTGGCATCTCTGGGAATTGAAGCGAGGGAAAGCGGCGTGTCGCCCGCTATATCCAAAAGCCGCGTTAAGGCGGTGGTGTCGTCTGTTGCGTCGTCGTCGCGCCACCAGAATGCTGCAACTCGCCCCGCGTCGCGCCATGCGTCGAGTTCCGCGATAAACGCGGCCCAGGCTGTGAGGTCATTAACGCGGTGCGAATGAGGCATGGTCATTTGGTATAACGAATTTCATCAGTGCTTTAAAGCGGTAAGACCAAGTAAAATTTTCGCCGTTTCCGCCGCGCCATTTCGGTTTAAAGTGTTTTTCGGCGGAGGTGGCGCGTCAACGACTGCATCCACGGTCGCCGCCAACAGAGCAGGAGTTAATTCCGCCTCCGAAATAAATTGAAACCCTGGATGGCGTGCTAATAATTTGGCCCGGACAGTTTGTTCGGTTTCCCCGTCCTGGGCGAATGGAACCAAAATAGACGGTGCGCTGGTTGCGAGCACATCCATGACCGTATTGTATCCCGCCTGACTGATCGATAGTGCGCAGTGAGACAAAATTTTGCGAAAATCAGGATTGAATTGCTCGATGGTGACCCCGCCTGATCTTGCTAAGGCGTGTTGATCGGATTTGGGAAGGTTGGGGCCGGTGATAAGCCGCCATGGCGCATCGCGAAGCCGGGTTAAGGGGCGGGCCGCCAGCGCGCACCTTAACAATGCGCCCCCAACGGCACCGCCGCCGACCGAAACAACGATGCCGTTGCGCGTCGGCGCGTTTCGGGCTGAGGATATTGACGGCGAAGAAACATAACCGGTGTAGCGAATTTTATCGGCGATCTTGGCGGCAGCAGTGAAAGTTTTGTCCAGCGTGATAAGCGATGGATCTCCATGGACCAACACCGCTGCACAATTTTTCTGAACAATATCCACGACCTCCTGAACCCGCGCTGGATTGCTTTTTGCGGCCAGAATATCACGGACCGACACTGCAACGGGGACACCGCTCTCCTGTGCGGCTTGCAATAGCGGCAGCAATTCGAAGCGGAAACGACGCCGCGCAAAAGGATACCCTTCGATGAGAAGGACGTCGGGCGCGGTCACGCTGTAGGCGCGAAGTAAGGCGTCGCGGCGTCGATCTTCCCAGGCGGCGTCGATGGGGTGCCCGAATTCGTCTAACATTGTCTTGAAGGTGGCGTCTTGGGCGCGCACCGGAGGCAATTGCACGATTTTCACACCGCCCAAATCAAGCGCGGTATCGGTAAACCCACCAGTGACATAGGTGACATCTAGGCCGATGGTGGTCATTGCGCGTGTGATCGCGGCGGCGCGCATTTGGTGGCCGATGCCCAGCAGATGTTGAACGTAAAAAAGAACCCGTGCCATTTTAAAGTCAGCTGCCGCCATACGCCGATGGCGATTCGGTCATGGGGTGATTCAGCAGGTGGGGGCGCGGCGCGCCGCCCGCGTCGAGACGGAAATAATGGACGCATTCATCGTGCAGCTTTTCCGGCGCCTTGTCGGTCATGTCCCAGCCCACAGAAAGCGCGTACAAGGCGCGAAGGACGCCTTTGTGACATACAGCAACGGTGTTTTTCTGGTCGCGCGCGCATTCGGCGAGAAATGGCTTTAGTCGGTTTTGCACATCGCGGGGGCTTTCGCCGCCGGGCGCGCGAAAATCCAGTCCGTCCGCCTCCCACGCTTTCATAAGATCACCCAGTTCCGCGCGTAATTCTGGCAGGCGCATTCCTTCCCATTCCGCCCAATTCATTTCAATGAGGCGGTCATCGGCGCGGGCGGGTTGTCCTGACAAGATCAACGCCGTTTCCTGGGCTCGTTTCAAAGGACTGGCGACCCAATCGAAGCTGCCGAGGTCCTGGGGCGTCGCCCACGCCGCAACGCTGTCGCGCCCGTTTGGGCTGAGGGGTATATCGCTGTGACCCTGGACAACGCCAGATTCGTTCCATTCGGTGGGCCCATGGCGAATAACAGCCAACAAGGTCATGTGAGATTCTCCAGGATGCAGTTTAAGTGGTGGGCGGCGTCGTCGACGCCATGATGGGTTTGGGCGCGAACCGATGCGGTGCGGCCCATCGCGCGGCGGCGATCAGGGTCCTGTAATAGCGCTGCCGTTGCGGTAGCCATATCAGCTTCCAGGTTTGGAGAATCCGACGGAACGATTATTCCCGTTTCCCCATGCGCGACGATTTGGCGGACGCCGGGCGTTCCGCCGGCGATGACTGGAACCCCGGCGGCTTGGGCTTCCAGAAGGGCCATGCCGTAGGCTTCGCGGACCGCAGGCCACACAACTAAATCGGCGGCGGCGTGCATCGCGTCCACGTCAGGCGCGGAGGTTTCGCCAAGCCAGCAAACCCGAGGGTCGCCGTTAAAATTCGCCTGGATAGCTGCGCGCGCCGGGCCGTCACCCGCAACGAGGAGTTGCAAGGGGGTTTCTCGAAGTCGCTGAAGGACGCCAGCCAGGATCCGATACGAATCGCTTTTGTCGCCCTGTCGCAACATGGCTGCGATAACGATCCAGGGCGCATCGGGGTTCAGGCCGTGTCGTTGGGCGAGATCGGCCCGGCGCTTTGCCCGGTCGTGCGACGCAGATGGGGTCGAACGGGTGTCGACAAACGGCGCCAGGGCGGCCATTCGCCGGTCGTCGTCAACCACGTCGCGCACGCAAGGCGCGTCATTCGGGTTGAGTGTAATAACGCGCGCCGCATGGCGTAGGGCGTTTTGAACATCGCCATGCCCGCACCGCCAGGGGCCGTCGACCTGTTTAGGGGCGAAACTTGCTTCGGCGACGACATAAGGCACCGCCAGCGCCTCGCTTACCACCGGACCCAGCAGATCGGGCGCTTTGTGGTACAGATGATAAGTGAACCAGAGATCCGGGCCGCCCGTCTTGGGGGATTTTTTAATATAAGACTGGGCGATTCGGGCAGCGCGGCGGCGAATGGCAGCCTGGCGCCCGCTGTCGCCCTCGCCCTCATAACTGCGCAACGTGGAGGCGATGGTGACCAGATGTCCGGCGCGGCGCAGCGCCAGGATTAACAATCGCGCCATGCGTCGGTCCCCAGAAGGAACCGGGTGGTTTGGCGGCTTCAACGGTGCATGAAAGGCGATGCGCATCACGCGGCGGTCGATTGTGGTTGAAAAAGTTTCGACAACGAATCGATACCGTCATGCATTGAAAAATGGGACCGGACCCGCTCGAATCCAGCCTGCGCCAGTTTGGCCCGTAAAGCCGGGTCTTCCAACAGGCGGCGAAGCGCGTCCGACAGGGCCGCCGAATCTCCCGGTGTTACCAAAACCCCGGTTTCACCATCAAGGATCAGTTCGGGAATGCCCGACATTCGCGTACTGAGCACGGCCACGCGCTGACTCTGCGCTTCCATCAAGACGTTGGGCAGGCCGTCGCGGTCGCCATCAGGGGTTTGCTTGCTGGGCAGGACAAAAACATCGGCGCGGCGAATTTCTGACAACACTCTGCCTTGGGGCTGTGCGCCCAGCCATTCAATGCGGTCTTCCAGTCCTAGGCCATGGGCGCGATCCCGCAATTCGTTCAAAAGCGGCCCGCCGCCAACATGTCGAAACCGCCAATTCAGGTGTGGTGGCAGGGACGCGAGGGCTTGCAGGCAATCATTGTAGCCTTTCTTGGGCACGGCGCGACCGACCGACAAGATGATCAAAGGCGTATTAGGCGTGTCTGACATGTGCTCGCAGGCGTCCGGGGGCGCGAATCGGCTAAAATCGAGACCATGATGCACCAGGGACACCGTCTCGGGGTCCGGCGCTAACGTCCGTAGATAATCGGCACCCGATTGGGTACATGTGACCAACCAATCGAGGCAACCCAGCTTTTCGCGGATGTCCCACTTGGGCGTTGTCCAAATATCCTTGGCGTGGGCCGACCCGCTCCAGGGCAATCCCCGCATGATCGCGGCGTAGCGCGTGACGGAGGCGGGTGTGTGCAAGAAATGCGCGTGCAGACGGTCGATGTCGTCCGGCAATTCGCAGGCAACCACACAGGCTTGACCAAACCGTCGCATACGATTTCGCGTAAAGTCGCGACGTAAATCCGCTCCCCAAAGGGTGAATGCGGCGGTGAATCCCGGTAACGTGCGCGCCTGAATCAGGGCGCGTGCGACTCGCCGGGGTTCGTGATGAAGGTATTCGGGGAGATAGAGAATCGGTGCCTGGATTTCCTGGTGGATTGGATGCGTGTCGGTGTCGGTCGGGTGGCGCAGGGAGATAATATGGATTTCATGGCCACGTTTTTCCAGGGCTCGGATTTCCTGGGCGATGAAGGTTTCCGACAGCCTCGGATAACCCTTTAGGACAAATGCGGTGGCCATCGCTAAAAACCCTAGGTTCTTCCATTGCGGTTAAGGCCATCTATCTTGCGACTCATGGCCCTTGCGGTTCTTAGGCTTGTTGGCGCGCTGATGCAATTTCCGGCTGGGCGGATTTGGGCCGACGCTCCAGCATGTGCCGGGTTAGGATATTAACATTATTGAGTCCATCGAGAAGTCCGGGCACGACGATGTCCGAGGGTGAATTTTGCTGTGGCAGATGCCGTAAGGCGGTAGCCATCGTTTTGGCCGCGCGAACGCTGTCATCGCATAACATGGTGACAAGGCCCAAATCTTCCGCGCGGCTGGTGCGGATGTATTGTTCCAACCGGGGGGCGGTGCGCGGCACGATGAGCGCTTTTTTGTCGAAGGACAGTATTTCACAAAATGTATTATAACCGCCCATGGCGACAATGCCTTCCGCTCGGGCGACTAAGCTTTCCATATGAGCTTCAAAGGTGATGGCGTCGACTTTATCCAGCGCGTCGGCGCGGGCGATGAACTCGGACCGGCGTTCCGATTGCATGAACGGGCCCAACACAACCATCGACGCATACGGCAGGTCTTTTTCGGTTTCATAGGCGCGCAATACCCAATCCACCAATATTTCGCCATCGCCGCCACCGCCGGGCGTCACCAGAATGTACGGCCTATCTGTCTTCGCCAAGGCAGGTTGACCGACAGGTTTGGGGCCTTCGAAGCGGCGCAAATATCCGGTGTAGACCATTTTACGGCGCAGCGATTCCGGCAGGCCGATTTCCGCAAGGGGTTCGCAAATCTGCGGCAGTCCGTAGACCCACATTTCATCGTAATAGGTTTCCAGCGCCGGGATGGCGTTTTTCCGTTTCCATTCCGGTCCCAACAATCGGGGTTCGTCCAACACGTCGCGCAGGCCAAGGACAATGTGCGCGCCGCGTTTTTTGAGAATGTCCAACGTGGCGGCGAGTTCGCCGCGCAGGCCGAGCGGTTCTTTGTCGACGATAAATATATCAGGGTCAAAAAATTCTGCGGTGTGTTGAATTATTGACGCGCGCATCGCGATCGTGTCGTCCACCGCCATGGGCAATGTCAGGGAGGTGTATTCCCCGTTGCGTAATTTTATGACGCCGGGAATTCTGACGAAATCAACGCGAGATCGAAAATCAAAACTGCCAATAATAGGCGATCCGGACAGGATCAACACCGACAAATCCTCATTGCTTTCGCAGAGGGCGTGCGCTATGGCACTGCATCGTCGCAGATGGCCTAAACCAAAGGTGTCGTGGCTGTATATAAGAACACGCGGTGGCGTCCGTTGCTTCATTACTTCCCGTCCTTGGCCCGTCTTCACCGATGCAAAACCGTGTTCCCTGACCGGTTTCGCACCCTTCGTTTCCGTTCAATTCTAATGCGTCACGGCATCGACCGGATGGATTCATGCCTATGTCCGCGCATAGAAGTTATTTAAATAAACGTCTTTCAAGGATTAATGCCAGACATTTACGGTTTTGAAAAGCTGCGCTAAGGTGCGGGCGAATAAAATTTTAGTTTCATAACACGGACTTTTTAAAAGTCCTGGCTGGAGGCCGCGCGGTAGTTTCATGGAAAAGTCCATTTTCAAATACATTTTGAAGTATAGTGCGGCTCAGCAAATTTACTTGCTTTGCGTCATTCTTGCCTTCTATCCGTTTTTGTTTATTTCGCTTGATCTGCCAAAGATCATTATTAACCGGGCAATCAAGCCGAATGCGGATGGTGACGTGTTTGAAGCGCCCATCTTTGGATATGAAATAGAATTTGATGTCTCGCAACTAACCTTCCTTCTAATTCTAAGCTTTTTCTATTTGGCGTTGGTCTTCATCACGGGCGGCTTCAAATACTACATCAACGTCTTCAAGGGCCGGATGGGGGAGCGCTTGTTGCGGCGGCTGCGTTATCAGCTTTATACGCGGATACTCCGGTTTCCCCTTCCCCATTTCAAAAAAGTCAGTCAGGGCGAGTTGATCCCGATGATCACGGCGGAAGTCGAGCCGCTGGGCGGGTTCATTGGCATCGCCTTTGCCGACCCGCTGTTTTTTGGCGGCCAGTTGATGTTGATTCTCGGTTATATCTTTTTGCAGGATTGGAGGCTTGGCCTGGCGGCGGCAGCGCTGATCCCCGTGCAGGGGTTTATAATTCCCAAACTGCAAAAAAAGGTGAATGCGCTGGGCAAACAGCGTGTCCAGAACGTACGGCGGTTGTCGGATCATCTTTCCGAATCGGTGTCGGGCATCGGTGAAATACACGCCCACGATACATCGAATTTGGAACTATCCCGGTTCTCGAGTCGATTGGGCGGCATTTATTTAATCCGTTATGAAATATATCGGCGAAAATTCTTCGTTAAATTTCTGAATAATTTTATTGATAAGTTGACGCCCTTTTTCTTCTTCTCAATTGGCGGCTTTCTGGTGATCGAGGGGCATTTGACGGTCGGTGCTTTGGTGGCGGTATTGAATGCGTACAAAGATTTGGCCAGCCCCTGGAAAGAACTTTTGGCCTGGTATCAGCAAAAAGAAGATGTTCGCATCAAATATGAACAAGTGGTCGAGCAGTTTGAACCTCAAGGCATGTTGGAAGAAAATTTGCAGCATGACGAACCAACCGCGTCGTCCCCCATCACCGGCGAGCTTTCGGTGAGTAATGTTAGTGTGGCGGACGAAGACGGCGTTCGGTCCATTGACACGGTGTCCTTTACGACGCCGTCTACTGCCCATGTGGCTATCGTTGGATCCAGCGGCAGCGGCAAGGACGACTTGGCTCAGGTTGTGGCGCGGTTGTTGGCGCCGACCAGCGGTAGGGTCCTGTTTGGGGGTCAAGACATCGCCAATATGCCCGAAGCCGTCACCGGTCGCGATATTGCGTATGTTGGCTCAAATGCATATTTGCAGTCGTTTTCCGTTGGCGACAATTTGGTCTATGGCCTGAAACACCGGCCCTTGGTCGACCGCAAATATAACGCTGCTGATACTGCGGCAGCGACCCTGGAAAAGGCAGAAGCTGCAGAAACGGGTAACTCACCCTATGATTACAATGCTGACTGGGTCGATTACGCGGCGGCGGGCGTGTCTGATGGCGAGGCGTTGATAGGCCGCGTCAACACATTGTTGGGCATGGTGGAGTTATCGGACGATGTCTATCAATTGGGTTTGCGAGGTACGATTAACCCCAAGAAGCGTGGCGATATTGAGGAACGGATTATGTCTGCTCGCCATGCGTTGCGCGACCGTTTGTCTGAACCGGAAATCGCACCATTAATCGAACCGTTTGACCAGACGCGCTTTAACACCAATGCGTCTGTGGCGGAAAATATACTGTTTGGGTTGCCGGTGGGCGACTCATTCGATCTCGAAAAATTGGCGGAACATCCCTATATCCGACAGGTTCTTGATAAAGTTGGCCTGACTGAAGATTTTTTGGCGATTGGCCAAAACGTGGCGCAGACGATGGTCGAGCTGTTTGCGGATTTACCGCCGGGCCATGAATTTTTCGAGCAATTCAGCTTCATTGATGCAGAGGACCTGCCAGATTATCAGACCTTGCTGGGGCGCGCTGCGCGCGGCGCCGACGGCTTGACCGAAGAAGACCGACTGCGGCTCATTTCGTTGCCGTTTAAATTGAACCCGGCGCGCCATCGACTAGATCTGATAGACGAACGTATGATGGAGCGAATTCTTGAAGCGCGCGAGGCTTTTGCGGCGGACTTACCGGAAGCGCTATCTGACAAGGTCGCGTTCTTCGATGTTGACGCCTACAATCCCACGGCGTCGTTACAAGACAATATCCTGTTCGGCAAACTGGCCTATGGGCAGGCGCAATCCGCTGCGAAAGTGCGCGAGGTGATTGCAGATGTTATCGACAATCTCGACCTTCGGGATACGGTTATTTCGGTTGGGCTGGACTTCCCGGCGGGCACCGGTGGTGCAAGATTATCTCAGGCGCAGCGGCAAAAACTGGCGATAGCGCGTGCGGTGATCAAAGAGCCAGCGCTACTCATTTTGAACGAAGCTGCGGTGAGTCTGGACCAATCCGTGCAGGCTGTCATTTTGGATAATATCTTGAACGAACGGCATGGGCGCGGCGTTATCTGGGTCCTGAACCGCATCGACGACGCGCAAAAATTTGACGAAATCATTGTAATGAAAGACGGTCGTGTCGTGGAAAATGGATCCTACGACAACCTGTCCGCTCAAGACGGTGAATTCAAAGCGCTTCTGGGCTCCGTATAATTTTCGGGAATGCAGATGAATTCACCGCATGTTCACGCATTTTGTGGTAGTTTGAATTAACCAAGAAATTGTTGGCGCTGCGCCGCCACTCAAGGAGACGCCTGAATGGGATTACTGGATGAGGTGGAATTACTTCGAAAAATTCCGATTTTCTCAAAAATTGAACCCTCGAAGTTAAAATTGTTAGCGTTCACAAGCGAGCGCCTAACCTATGCCGAGGGTGACGTGTTGTTCGAGCAAGGGGATGCTGGCGACGCCGCATATATTATCATTGGCGGCAAGGCCGACGTGGTGGTGGATACGCCAGGCGGTCCTTTGATCGTGGCGACTTTGGATGAAAATGAAATTGTGGGTGAAATAGCCATTTTGTGCGACGTGCCACGAACTGCGACGGTGAAGGCGAAAACCGAAGTGACGACATTGCGCATCACCAAGGATTTGTTTTTCAGCCTCGTCGTGGAGTTTCCACAAATCGCCGTAGAAATTATGCGTGAACTGGCGCATCGACTTGAAGTGACGACGGCCCGGCTTCGAGAAGCTGTGGGGAAACCTCAATAAAATGAATACATTATAGTATGTCGCGGCTAGATGCTGTTATTGGGCGCTTGAAATCGCAACGAAGCTGTTTAAATGCGGCGGTCGCTCTTATTGGCGAGGCTCCCGGTCATGTTCTGGAGCTTGGTTTGGGGAATGGGCGGACTTATGACCATCTACGCCTATTGTTTCCAAATCGAAATATTTATGTGTTTGATCGGGAAGTCGCCTCGCACCCGGACTGCCGTCCGCCTGCCGACCGGTTATTTTTGGGGTCTATGGAGGATACCTTAGCGGCGGCGACGGCGCGACTGGGCGCAAAGGCGGCGTTGATTCACGCGGATATCGGGTTTGGGGATGCGGCGGCTACGGAACGCAATGTTGCGACCCTCGGACCCCTGTTGCCGGGTCTTCTTCGACAGGGTGGAATTATCTTTTGTGACCAATCACTCGACGGTGTTTCTGACTTTACCGCTATAACAATGCCAGGCGATGTCGCGGTGGACCGGTATTACGGATATCACAAAAAGTGACAGCGCGCGGTTACCGTAAAAATAGGTATAAAACCTAGCTTATTCGGTGTTAATATCAACGATGACGGGCGCGTGGTCCGATGGTTTTTCCCAGCTTCGTGCGTCACGAAAAACGCTTGCGCCGGACAATGCGCTCTCCAAAGGTGGGGTGACCCAGACATGATCCAGCCGACGACCCCGGTCGGCCTTGGTCCAATCTCGGGAGCGATAACTCCACCAACTATATAAACGTTCCGTATCCGGAATAAAATGGCGAACCGCATCAATCCACGCGGATTGCGTTTGAAGGGCTGAAAGCTTCTCGACCTCGATTGGCGTGTGGGAGACGACTTTTAAAAGCTGTTTATGGGACCAGACATCCATTTCCAGCGGCGCAATATTCAAATCGCCCACCAGCACCATTTTTTGGCCTGACGACCGGTTTTCGGCAAACCAAGTCGCCATTTCGTCCAGAAATGACAGTTTGTGCGCAAATTTTTCATTCTCACAGGGATCAGGCGCATCCCCGCCAGCGGGGATATAGAAGTTGTGAAGCTCAACACCGCCGGGTAGTTGGGCGCTTATATGGCGGCAATCGGCTTTATCGCACCATTGTAGGCGGGTCACGTTGTTTAACGGCAACCGGGACAGGATCGCGACGCCATTGTACCCCTTCATGCCCGTGAAAGCGATGTGGGGGTAGCCCATATCCTTTATCGCGTCGGCCGGGAATAAGTCGTCGACCACCTTGGTTTCCTGCAGGCAGATGACATCAGGGGATTGTTCCTGCGCCAGACGCTGCAATAAATCGATACGCAATCGAACTGAATTAATATTCCAGGTCACTAACCGCATTGGAATCACCTTCTTCGAGGGAGATCAAACCATTTTAATTTTTAGGGTCTCAAGGCCATCGACATGGCCTTCTAGGACATCGCCTCGTTCAATGGCGGCGACACCATCGGGCGTTCCGGTAAAGATGAGGTCACCGGGTTTCAATTCAATCAACCCTGACAGATAGTTAATGGTTTCTGGGACACTCCAGATCATAGCGTTTAAATCTGATTCCTGGCGCGGCTTGCCGTTTACGGTTAACGAAATGCGACCCGCTTCGATAATGCCGCACTGGGACACCGGCGTAATATTCGTTACGGGCGCGGAATAATCAAATCCTTTGGACATGTCCCAGGGGCGGCCCATGTCCTTCGCCACGCCCTGCATATCGCGCCGAGTCAGGTCGAGCCCGACACCATACCCGAAAATACAGTCATTGGCTTTATCCAGCGAGATATCCGTGCCGCCCGTCGCCAGGGCGACAACCATTTCAATTTCAGGGTGCAGGTTCGATGTTTGCACGGGGTAGGGCGTGTCCACGCCGTTTAGAACGATCGCGTCGGCGGGCTTGGTGAAGAAAAACGGTGGTTCGCGGTCTGGATCATGCCCCATTTCACGCGCATGGGCGGCATAATTGCGGCCCACGCAGTAAATTCGACGGACTGGAAAGGGTTTACCTGCGTCGGTGACGGGAATTGTGGGTGTGTCCCACGATGGGATGGCGAACTCAGTCATGGAAACCTCCGTGTGTGTTTGCGGCCCCGGAATCGGGGCGGTTCTAGGCGCGAATTTGAGTGTTACGCGGCGTGGGTTCGTTCTGGCGATACGTGACGGGCGCGTTCCCGGTCGTGGCACGCCGCCCCAAACGCTTTGAACAAGGCGATGGATAACGGTGTTTTTACGGCCAACGGATGTTCGGGATGCCATTGCACACCCAGTGAAAATGTCTTGGATCCAATGACGCTGACGGCTTCAATAACGCCGTCTTCGCTGACGGCTTCAACCTTTAACCCCTTGGCGGGTTTATCTATAGCTTGGGCGTGGGCGGAATTAACAATTTCGCGGGCCGCGCCGCCGGTGACGCGATGCAGCACCCCGTCCGGTGTAATATCTATGGTGTGGCGGGGAACAAATCGTTCTGCCGCTGGCAATCTGCGGTCCATGCGATGGTCGGACTTACCGGGTAGTTCGTGAACCAGTTGATGCAACGTGCCGCCCAAAGCGACGTTTAGCTCCTGTATACCCCGGCAAACGGCGAAGACAGGGACACTGGCGGCCACTGCCTGCCGGATCAATGGCAAGGTCGTGTTGTCCCGACTGGCGTCATGCAGTGTGCCGCGCCGGCTGGGGACACCGTCATAATGCTCCGGTTCAACATTAGACGCGCCCCCGGTCAGGAGGATGCCGTCCAGCCTGTCGATAAGCGTTCTGAAGTCATGACGGTCGCCCATGGCGGGCACAAGCACCGCGGCGCATTCCGACACATCATAGATGGCGTGAATATATTTATCACTGACCCTGTGTATTTTACGGCCTTCGTCGTTGACCAGACACGCGGGTATGCCAACAAGCGGTAAAGAATCATCAAATATCATGGCGATATAGGTATCATGGCTCGTCGTTATGGACAAGATGTGCCCCAACAACTGAGGTGATTTTGATTAATTCGCAGTATCCGTTGGTGGTTCTTCAAATTCGAAAATATCGCCCTTCAACGCCGCGCCAAAGGAGGGGTTGATGAGGGTGGTGTCGGTTTCCCCACCATCGACGCTAAAGGCGCGCCACTTTCGCAAGCTGAGCGGTTTATCGGAAAAGATAAGCGTGACGTTTCCCGATGGCTCGTCGCCGCGTGCCTGTACACCCAATCGAACCGCCCCGTTACGGCGCTCAAATCGCGTTATATCGAAGTTCTTGGCAAAACTAACGTTTTGTTGGGTCAAAAAGAACGCCGGGGTTTTTTCGACCTTAATATAGGTTGTTTGGGCGAGTTCCTTATCAATAAAAATAAGCCAATCATCCTTCACCATGATGAGATATGGATCGGGAGGGTCATATTCAAAACGAAGTTTTCCGGGGCGGTGAAGATAAAGTACGCCTTCGGAAATAGAGCCATCGGGGTTTTTCTGCAAAAACCGGGATCGCAAGGTGGTGATGCCATTGAGGTAGGCTTCGATTCGCGCAATTTGGTCGGGGTCAACCTGTATGGAATTCGCGCGCGCCGACACGCCGATCACGAGGAGACCAAATAAGAGAACGCAGACCCCAAGCCGATTAACGACGTTAAATCCCTTAGCGTGCCGTGTCACTGTGATCGCCGACAAGAATTTCCCGTTTGCCCACATGGTTCGCGGCGCTGACGACGCCTTCCTTTTCCATTTTTTCAATAATCCGCGCCGCCCTGTTATAACCGATTTGAAGGTGACGTTGAATAAAACTGGTCGATGC
The DNA here is from genome assembly GCA_028822585.1 of Alphaproteobacteria bacterium. Classification (GTDB taxonomy): domain Bacteria; phylum Pseudomonadota; class Alphaproteobacteria; order UBA8366; genus JABJJH01. The sequence goes on from JAPKDL010000007.1 coordinate 29,137, forward strand.
TTTGCCTTCTGATGCAATAAGCGCGACGGCGCGGTCATACAGTTCATCGCCGCTATCGCCTTCACCGGCAAGCTCAACACTCCCCTCACCATCGTCAATATCATCCGTAATAGCGTCTATATAGGCGGGTTCTCCCTGGGCTTTGAGAAATCGGACAACGCCTTCCACCTCATCGTCATGAACAAACGGTCCATGCACTCGCGTAATGCGACCGCCCCCGGCCATGTACAACATATCGCCCTGACCGAGCAATTGTTCCGCGCCTTGTTCGCCCAGAATGGTGCGACTGTCAATTTTCGATGTCACCTGAAAACTGATGCGGGTCGGGAAATTGGCTTTGATCGTACCGGTGACAACGTCGACGGAGGGACGTTGCGTCGCCATGATCAAATGAATTCCAGCGGCCCGTGCCATTTGTGCCAGACGTTGAATTGTGGCTTCGATGTCTTTACCGGCGACCAGCATTAAATCGGCCATTTCATCGACGACGACGACAATATACGGCAAGGCCGATAGATCGAGCGGCTGTTCTTCGAAGACCGGTTTACCGGTTTCGGCGTCAAATCCGGTTTGCACCTTGCGAGTCAGAACTTCGCCTTTTCTTCGGGCGTCAGCGACGCGTTTGTTGTAGCCCTCTATATTCCGAACGCCGAGCTTGGACATGCCGCGATAACGTTCCTCCATTTCCCGCACCGTCCATTTCAGCGCGACAATGGCCTTTTTCGGCTCGGTGACCACAGGCGAAATCAAGTGTGGGATATCGTCATAAATCGACAATTCCAACATCTTGGGGTCGATCATGATGAATTTACAGTCTTCTGGCGACATTCGGTACAACAATGATAAGATCATGGCGTTCAAGCCAACAGATTTACCGGACCCGGTTGTACCGGCGATCAACAAATGCGGCATCCGGGCCAGATCGACAATAACCGGTGCCCCACCGATATCTTTGCCCAAAACTAGGGGAAGCTTGGATTTGGCGTCCTCAAAGGTGCTGGAAGACAGCAGTTCACGCAAATACACCATCTCACGGCGAGCATTCGGCAATTCAACGCCAATGACGTTGCGCCCCGGTACGGTGGCGATACGCACGGAAATGGCGCTCATCGACCGCGCGATGTCATCGGCAAGTCCAATGACCCGGCTGGTTTTTGTCCCCGGCGCTGGTTCCAGTTCGTACAAAGTCACCACCGGGCCGGGCCGCACCTTGGTGATATCGCCGCGAACGCCAAAATCCTCCAGAACGCCTTCAAGCAACCGGGCGTTCTGTTGCAAGCCTTCCTCGTTGACGACAAGCGTCCGTTTGGTGTTGGCGGGCGTCTCGTCGAGCAATTCCAGGGAAGGCGTCTGAAACTCACCGTCTGGGGTGGCGAGATCGAGTGTCCGTTGCCGTACGGTCGCTTTGCGTCCGGGACGAACGGATTTTTCCTTGGTTTCCACCAACCCTCGCTGCACTGCTTTGCGCGCCCCGGCAGTTTTGGCGGCAACGGTTTTGTCGAAGGTCGGTTCGATACGTTCTTCCGCCGTAAACCGGCGTCCGGTGGCGCGGGCAAACGCGCCGATAATCTTTGGCCAACCGCGCACCTGTTGCGCGGCGCCTTTGCTTGCACCAACCAATTCCGCCGTCCGCGATGCGCCGATGCGCCAGTCGGCAACGCTGAATCCAAGGACATAGTACAATATCGCCACGGCGGCGGCGGCGGCGCTTGCGCCAAGGATGCGCGTATCCGGGTCAAGGCCCAGCGACGCGATGTATTCTAACGCTTGTGAGAATAAAAGCGCACCGGTGAACCCGCCAACCCCCGCCTGATACGGCCATGCGTTGGGCGCATCCACCGCGGCCAACGCCATTGCCGCCGCCAGCACCCCAATAGGAAGCAGTGCAATTCGAAGCCAGATATTGACCAGAACATGAGTTTTCCATAGTCGCCACCCCCACCCGGCAGCGATTGGCACCAGCAAGGCACCCGCCAGGCCCAGGGATTGAAGCGTTAAGTCGCTAATATGGGATCCCGCGACACCCATCACATTCGATATTGCGCCAATCGGCGCGGCGGTGTTCCAGGATAAATCGGTTGGGTTGTGGCTGATCAACGCAAGCGAAAAAGCTACGGACAAGGCGATGAGCGCCAACCCCGCCGCTTCAATCGACCGGGCACGCATGTAAATTAAGGCACCTGCTGGCAACAAGGCGGTTTTCTTGCGAACGGCCATTTATCCAGGCCTCCTTTTCTGCGCGCCTTAGAAATTCCGGGCCGGAAGGCCGCCGGTAATCAGCGCGGTACAAAACAGAAACATCCAGTCTTGATATTAATCACATAGCTTGAAAATGGCAAGAGATCAGCAAAAGGAAGACCAAATATTCAAACTATTAAAATTGTGTAAACTGAAGCGGACTGAAATAAACCGGAAAATAAATATCTGCAGTAATTGTAATTAATTTAGTTAATTGTCCTAAAGATTAGGGCCTATCCGTTTTGGTGGCGCCACTAGACAAGCTTCCTTGAAGGGTCGATGTTGACGTCATGAATGATAAAAATGATGTGGACATTAGGGCCGATGTCTTGATCGCGGGTGGCGGTATGGCGGGTATGACGATGGCGCTCGCGCTCTCTCACGCTGATGTGCGGGCGGTTGTGGTGGAGCGCCAGGCGCCCACCGGTATGCCGAAACTGTCGTTTGATGGCCGCACCTCCGCAATTGCGTATGGGTCCGCGCGAATTTTCGATGGCCTCGGCGTATGGTCGGCGATGGTGGATGACGCCGAACCGATCCTGGATGTTCGTGTGGCTGATGGTAATTTGACCGAAGGCGTCTCGCCGTTGTTTTTGCATTACGATCATCTCGAATTATCCTCTGACTGCCACGATTCGGTGATTACGCCTGACGCGCCGCTCGGCTATATCTTGGAAAACCGGACGATCCGCCGGGCGTTAGCCGATGCGGTAGAAAATTCGGAAAATATTGAAACCCTGGCCCCGTCAGACCTGGCCTCGGTGGACCGAACTGCGTTTGGAGTGACCGGCGTTTTGGCGGATGGTCGTCGCATTAAAGCGGCTTTGGCGATTGGCGCGGATGGTCGGAATTCTCCTCTGCGCGTGGCGGCGGGCATTGCCGCGACGGATTTCCGATATCCGCAAACTTCCATCGTCTGCACTGTGGCCCATGACCGTCCGCATAACGGTGTTGCGGTGGAGTTGTTTTTACCGGGAGGTCCGTTTGCGATGTTGCCCTTGCCTGGGCAACGCACCAATATCGTTTGGTCGGAAAATTCGGAATTAGTAACAAGCCTTATGGCGCTGGACGACGCCGCGTTTCTGGCGGAAGTTTCCCGTCGTTTTGGGGATTGGTTGGGCGCGTTGACATTGGCGGGACCGCGATTTTCGTACCCGTTGGGGTTTTTACATGCGGAACGCTACACGGAACTTCGCCTGGCGTTAATAGGCGACGCGGCGCACGCTATTCACCCAATTGCAGGTCAGGGCTTCAACATGGGATTGCGCGATGTGGCGGCTCTGGCGGAGGTCATCGTCGACGCCCGGCGGCTGGGTCTTGATATCGGTGATGCGACGGTTTTGGCCCGCTATGAAAGGTGGCGCCGGTTCGATAACACCTTGTTGGCGACGATGTGCGATGGATTGACTCGCCTGTTTTCGAACGATATACCGCCGCTTCGGTTGGCGCGCGATATCGGTCTCGCCTCGGTCGAAAAAATACCTCCCTTGAAACGGCTTTTCATGCGTCACGCCATGGGCGTCGTCGGCACCTTGCCTCGTCTGGTGAAAGGCGAATTGCTTTAAGGCGACTTGGTCAGAACATCCAAATTCAGATCGAGAATTTCACCCATCCACATGGCGAAATCCGTGTGGTCCGCCAGGCTGTCGCTCGTGCTAGGATGCAGAAAGACCGTGAGGCCGCGACGATTTAGCGCCAGCCACGGGGTAAATGTCGCGAAAACGTCGGTTTCGAAGGCGACCTGATACATCCACTTTGGATGCGGGCCCACAGGCTTATGGTGCCACCGCCCCATAACAACATCGAATTGCGTCTCAATTTCTGTACGCAGCGCCTGCGCCGCCGGCTCTGTTTCGGAATCGAAATAAATATGCGCGTGATATCCCGTAATTTCAGGAGCGGGTTCTTCGGTTGCGTTTGTCATTATGGATCCCGTGATAAGCCTTGTTCCGTTAGGGAGTCGAGATACTCCAGCCAAAGACCGTCATGGTCTTGGCCGAGTTCATACAAATATGACCACGTGAAAATTCCGGTATTGTGGGTATCGTCAAAATGAATGCGAATGGCGTAGTTACCGACAGTGTCCATGGATGAAATCCCGACATGGCGACAGCCGGGGACGGTAATTTTGTCATCGGGGTTGTGGCCTTGAACTTCCGCTGACGGGCTTTCGACACGCAGGAATTCGGCGCGGAGGCGAAAGGTAACGCCATCGTCGAAATCGATCTCCAGGGTTTTGTCATCTTTTTTGTACCGAATCTCGGTTGGCCAATGATCAGTTGAAAATTTGTTCTGCACCATGGGATCTCTATTTGTGTTTGGGGGGTTTTAAGACGGGTCGTCGATTTGTCGGGCTTCGTCGACCAGCATAATGGGAATGCCGTCTCGGATTGGATAGGCCAGATTGGCTTGTTTGCTGACAAGTTCGTTCCGCTCGGCATCCAGGGTGAGCGGACCTTTCGTTAACGGACACACAAGAATTTCCAAGAGTTTCGGGTCGACGCCCGATTGGGTCGCGTTCATCGTGGGTCTCCTTCGCTGTTATCGGCGGCTATCAACGGCCTTATTGGCGGGTAATGTTATCATCGCCGTCGCCCATACTCGCCATTTCCAGGATTGCGAGCAGTAAGTCGCCCCGCTGGGCTTGGTTCGCTGCCTCCAGCAACGCTTGTTTTTCAGATGCGGCGAACGGGCACAACATGGCGATGGTGTTGATCAGCCGGTCGTCGTCGAGTTTTTCAATGGCGTCCCAATTGGCGTCGATATCTCGTTGTTTGAAATATAGCTCTAATGGTGGGCGCAGGCGGTTGCGGTCAAAAGCCTTAATCGCGGCGCGGCCTTGTATGGAGCCTTCAGATCCAGGCGTGATCATGTCGTCGGTGTATCGGGACCAATTAACGGCGCAGCGTCGGTATCCATTTTGTTGCGCGGCTTCCTCAACAATGTCAAAGCGGCACACCCCCAATAAGTTCAACCTAAACCGCTCGTCGCCGGTTTCCTCGAATTGCGTAATGCGCCCGGCGCAGCCGGTTCCATATAAGACAGGGTCGCTTTCACCCGTTTCAGCCAAGGCTTCGGTGGGTTGTATCATGCCAATCATTCGCGGCGGTGCCAACGCGTCCCGGACCATGTTGAGATATCGGGGCTCGAAAATATTCAGCGGCAATAGACCGCGTGGCAACAATAACACGCCGGACAACGGAAACACCGGCAAGTGACCGGGTAGGTCGTCGAACAGTGGGTCAAATGGGCTCATGCGAACATAAGCGTCGAAAGGCGCCGCCGACTGTCCGCAACCAGTTCGCTTTCCGGACCCAGAGCGTCGAAAATTTCGATAAGTTGCTTGCGCGCGGCATCGTCATTCCAAGCGCGATTGCAACTGAACAAGGTCAGTAACTCGTCGATGGCGGCCTCCACATCACTGGAGGCGTAGAGCGCCAGCGCCAGATCAAAGCGCGCCTGATGATCGTTTACATCAGCCGCCAAGCGTTGTCGAAGCGGTTCCATGTCAGCCTGGGCGCCGCCCGCTTTTTCCGCCAAATCCAGGCTGGCCAGAACGCTTTTAATTTCCGGCTCTTCTTTCAGTTTGTCGGACACGCCCGCCAGGAACTCCCGCGCGGCGTCGGTTTCGCCCTTGGCGTGCAAGACAGACGCAAAACCGGCGATCGCGGATACATTTTCAGCTTGATGCTTCAGGACTTCGCTATATATCGCTTTGGCGGTGTCCAAATCACCGGCTTCCGTCGCTACGGTGGCTTTCTCCATCGCTTCGTCTATGGGCGAGGGCCCCGTCTTGTCTTTGGAGGCGCGCAGAACCCGGTCGAGGAATTGTTTGATCTGACTTTCCGGCAGGGCACCCGCGAATCCGTCCACGGGTTGCCCGCCGGCAAACGCAAACACCGCCGGAATGGATTGAACGCGCATTTGCTGCGCGATTTCCTGGTTTTCGTCGATGTTAATTTTTACCAGCTTGACCGCGCCTGCCGCCTCGGTGACGACTTTTTCGATCATCGGACCCAATTGTTTACAAGGACCACACCACGGCGCCCAGAAATCCACGATGACTGGTGTCGTTTTGCTGGCCTCGATAACATCGGCCATGAACGTTGCCGTTGTGACGTCTTTTATCAGGTCTGCAGCGTCCACGCCGCCGCCAATTAAAGATTCCATGTCTATTCCCTTACACGCTGTTCGTTCTTTAAATGGCGGTTTTCGCGCCCGGTGACAAGCCCGGTGACGAGAATAAGATGGCCGTCAGGCGGGCGCGTCTTCTCCCAATCGCTCGAAGTCCAAGATAAGGGGGGAATGACTTTCGGCTGCAAAAAATTTTAACAGGTCGTCCGGGCTGATCGCTGTGGTCATATCATTACGCAATGGATGCGCGTTGATGATCTGCCCGTTCAGCAGGGATTGATCCAGTACCATCGACACCGCGCCGTCGAAATCGTTAATGACGCCAAACGCGGTGACGGAGCCGGGCTTGACGCCAAGATACGCCATCAACACGTCCGCGGCGCCAAAGGACAGGCTGCCCGAGGCACCTAACCGGCGGCGCAACGCCTTTAGATCAATGTCCCGGTCTTCTTTGGCGGTGACCAGCCAGTACCGCTTCTTCTTGTCGCGCAGAAACAAATTCTTTACATGCGCGCCCGGCAAGACGCCGCGCAGGGACTGCGATTCGTCCACCGTAAACACTGGCGCATGTTCGTGCGTTTCATAGGGCAGGCGCAAAGCGTCCAGCCGTGCAAACAATCCAGCGGCGTCAATAGGGGTATTTGTACTCATGGCGCGAAATTAACGCCCCATGGCCTGGTTCCGCAAGGAGCGAAAAATTTCAAAACAAAATGTACGCCGCCGCTTGCAAACAATTGCGTCTTGCGTATTATGCGCCGCCGTCGATATATAAAGGCGGAACGCGGGCGTAGCTCAGGGGTAGAGCGCAACCTTGCCAAGGTTGAAGTCGTGAGTTCGAATCTCATCGCCCGCTCCATTATTTTCCATGAAAACAATACATTGAAACGCCTATTCGAAGCGGGTGTGGCGTGTTTTGGTTTCGGGGAAACAGGGGGGAAGCCGTCGAATTAATTTCGCGATATTTTGTGGAAATGTTAAAAAGCCCTGCTTCACGCGTGTTCTGGTCCCAAAACCTACGGAAATTCACACCCTATTTAGGGATTAAAGAAACCTCACCGTTACTGCACCATCGCATGGCCACCACCCAGATTCACCGCGCGGATATCTGCTCATTTGGGGTGTTTTCACCGTTAGCCTTTGCGGCGTTGCGCAACCACTCAACGAAATCCATTTTTTTGTTTACGTAATATATGCTAAGGCCTGACGACCTCTCTTGGAATTCGTCATATTTCGTCAAGCCGCGATCCAACGCGCTGCTGAAAAGCCTTACTATTGCTAACCCGCGAGATGCTCTGGGGAAATGAGAGAGGCAATTTTGGAGAAAAGGGTCTTGTGATCTTGCCTAATACTGCGGAGTGATACCTTGTTATCTTCAATTTGACGCCCCTATTAGACCACACTAGGTTTATTGATTGGAATGCGAACGGGGAGTCCCAATCTAATGCAGCAGATGCGCCAATGGTGGGTTGTCCCGGGACGGGACGGTGGAGTCTCTGAACTGCGCACGGTCGTGATACCAGATCCGGGGCTTGGGCAGGTGCTGGTGCGCATCTCCGCCGCTGGTGTGAACCGTGGTGAGTTGATCGGCAGAGTTGGGTTGCGCTCCACTAACCCGAACGCGCGCGCCACCCCTACCGGTAATGAGTTTGCAGGCACGATTGCCGCTCTTGGTGAAGGTGTCAGCGGTTGGACTATAGGCGCGTCAGTTATGGGCAGGTGCCAAGCCTGTCATGCGGAGTACACCGTGGCCGACGCCGCCGCGCTCATGCCAACGCCCGCCCACTTAAACGACACAGAAGCCGCCGCTATCCCTAATGTTTTCGTTACGGCCCATGACGCAATTGTCAGCGCTGCAGCGACTTCGCCTAACGATACGGTGTTAATTACCGCAGGCTCATCTGGGGTTGGAACCGCAGCAATTCAAATTGCCAAGCATTTAGGCTGCCATCAGGTGCTAGCCACGACCACTACCAAGGCCAAGACCGAAGGACTCACAGCGCTGGGCGCGACCGGGGTGATCGACACCACTTCTGGAGGTTGGCCCAAGGAACTGGCCGATCGGTTCGGAAGTGTAGATGTGGTGATTGACCAAGTGGGTGGTGGCTTGTTTGAAGGACTGTTGCAAACTATGGCGATTAAAGGCCGCTACGTGAGCGTTGGACGGAACGATGGCGCCAAAGCGGTCATCGACTTGGATCTGGTGGCGCGACAACGGCTGAAGCTAATTGGAGTTACGTTTCGCACCCGATCTGCTGCAGAAGCCCTGGCGTGCAGCACTCGGTTCGCACAGGAACTTCTGGGAGCGTTTACGCCTAACGGCCTTCAACCTGTGTTAGACCGCTGCTTTCCCTTAGCTGATTTGCCCGCGGCCCACGCCTACATGATCAGCAATAGCCAAATTGGGAAAATCGTTATAACGCCCTGACTCAATTCGTGCAGAAGGAAATGCTCCATGACCGACACAACTGCCCTGTCACAAACAGAAACCGTGCAGAGCAAGGCTGACGTCGTTCAGGTAACTGCGCTCACTGGCTCCATCGGTGCGGCGATTTCAGGTGTTCGCCTTACCAATATCAATGATGATCAGTTCGTGGCGATCCGCACAGCATTTCACGAATATTGTATGTTGGTCTTTCGTGACCAGTTTCTTTCGGTTGAGGAACATGTTGCTTTTACCGCCCGGTGGGGGGAGTTCGGATTTAATAAGATGAGTCCACAATTGGACGATTATCCCATGGTCCTGCCCCTCTCGAATCGGGGCAAAAGCAAGGCAGTCACCGAAAATTGGCACTACGACTCGACCTTCATGACTGAACCTCCAGCTATAACGACGCTTTCGGCCCGTGATATCCCGGTAGGCGGCGACACTATGTGGAGCAACCAATACCTAGCCTACGAAACCCTGTCACCCGGCTTGAAAGCCATGCTGGCCGGTGTCCGGGCCGAGTTTACTGGTACGCGGCTGGCTAAACTGTACGGCCTGGATCAGGTGCCGCGTTGTCTGCATCCGGTCGTTCGCACTCACCCTGAAACAGGGCGAAAGGCGCTCTATATTGGCAAACCTGGGGACACCGTTCCTCGATTCGAAGGCATGACGCCGACAGAAAGCGAGCCCCTTCTGCGCTTCCTCTATGAGCATTCTGCCCAACCGGACCACATCTACCGACATCAGTGGCGCAATGGTGACCTCGTGATGTGGGATAACCGCTGCACAATGCACTATGCTGTGCACGATTACGGGAATGAGATGAGGGAGCTTCATCGCGTCACCATCTCGGGTGACCGACCGGTTTAACCCGCACCTATAGATGCGGAGAATGAGCGGATCGGAATTTAACTCGGCGCATAATAGCTAAGCCCTTGGAAACAAATGGTGCTGCCTGGGTGACTTGAACACTCGACCCCCGCATTACGAATATACGGTGCCAAGGTTCTTGAAATGTTCATACATCTATTTTTGTACCTAAAAACAGTATATTATCGGGAAAATTAACGTTCAACCTCAAGCGTAATATTCCCAAATATTTCTGCACGATTACACAGGAATTGCACACAAGCTCACTCTCCCCTGGAACTCGTTATATTTCGTCAAATAGCGATTCCGTGCATTCCCGCAGACGCTTCGTTCCTTACTATTGGTTACCCACGAGATGCTATCGACGGGTCTCATACCAGCCAACCACGTTTGTCGGATAATGTATTTATTATCTCTTGATGTCCCGTAGCGTGCTCGCCTGGGGGTCCGCTATCACCGGAAATACCGGACGTGAAACGCTGGCGCCCACCACAGCCAGGTGTGGCCAAAAGAAGGCATTCAATTCATCGCGAAAACAGATAGACTCGTCGCGCGTAGATTCAGTCTTTAAGATATCCGGGACAACATTGGAGGGCACGATATGTGGTCGAGAAATGCGCTAACCAAACGACTCAATCTCGAGTGGCCGATTCTTCAAGCGCCGATGGGCAATCTCTCCACGCCTAGCCTAGCCGCCGCCGTGAGCAATGCTGGTGGCCTTGGCGGAATCGGCATGTGGGGTTTTTCTGCAGATGACGCCGAACGGCGCATTGCCGGTTTTCGCCAGCAGAGCGGTGGGGCCCTGAACGTCAATTATCCACTGTGGGATGATCCGGGAGACCTTACCGGCGTCGGTCAGGAAATGTGCCGGCGTCTTCAGGCCTTCTACGATGAAAGTGGACTTGGCGCGATGCCCGAACCGGTAGGCTCCGGCGGCACCGTCGATGCCGAACATCTCGCCATGCTCAAGCACGTCAAGCCAGAGGTCGTGAGCTTTCACTTCGCCCTGCCTGAACCCGAGGTGCTGCGGGAAATCAAGTCAGCGGGGATATATACGATCGCTAGTGCCACGACCGTTGCCGAAGCGAGAATTCTCGAGGAGAGCGGGATCAACGCCGTTATTGCGCAAGGCATCGAAGCGGGCGGCCATCGCGGCACTTTCACGGGCGTCGATATCGCTATGCAGCCGGGGTTGTTTGCCTTGCTGCCCCAGGTCGTCGACGCGGTCACCGTGCCGGTCATCGCGGCGGGCGGGATCGCCGACGGCCGTACAGTTGCGGCGGCTTTGGTTCTCGGTGCCAGCGCGGTGCAGCTCGGCACGGCGTTCCTGCGCTGCGAGGAAGCGAACGTACCCGATGACCATAGAGCGGCGCTTGGCAAAGCCGATGATGCCTCGACAGTGGTATCTTCCGTGGTTTCGGGTCGCCCGGCGAGGTTTATCCGGAACCGGCTGATCGACGAGCTGTCGCAATCGGAACCGTTGCCGTTTCCGGCGCAATTGAGCATTACGACGCCGCTACGCGCCTCCGGCGACCCGGAACTCGGCTCATTGTTCTCCGGCCAGTCGGCGGCGCTGACCCGTGATATGCCAGCCGGCGAGCTGGTAAAGACGCTGGCCTCGGAGACCGGGGTGTGCTTGAAGCAGTTTGGGTCCTGATAGGGGCGTTGGTGTACACTATCGATGGTGGAGACTAAGTGGGTATAACGATGTTGAAGAAGCGGCAATTGCGGCGGTTGTGGGAAGACGAAGAGAAGATACGGACCGTTGCGCAGACGTGGGTTGCGATCTCCAGCCGAGATGTTGGTAAATTCAATAATCAGCCAACGGAGCTTCCAACCGCAGATCCGGAAAAGCCGTGAGTACTAATCTCATCGCCCGCTCCAATATTTTCAATATCTTAGAGAATTTTAGTGGCTCGCTTATTTTGGCCTAGCAAGTACAAACCGTGCGTTCATCGAGCGGGGTGGCAGACGCCGCAAATCTCATGCGCGGCTTGGTCGATGCCAACAAAGCGTTGTACAGCGACGATCTCGAGACGATCGAAGAATACTATCAAGGCTCATGGTTCTTTGATCTTAACCCGGAAGTGCCGCTCGAGTATCGTCCGCCCCAGGGTGATGGGTGATGTACTTGTTGCCTACATTGAAGGTGCTGCCGCCGGCACGGTCGCAATCTGCAGAATGGACACGGTCTCTACGGGAAAACTCCCGAGGAGCCAGCGGTTGCAAAACCGGTTAGGCGAAAAACCGCGCCGTCGGTAGGCGCGCTTCGCAAAAGGGGTGCTAACTTAGCGGAACTCATTACGCGCGCCAACATTACGAATGGTTCTGAGACTCTAATCGGCCTCCGGACCGCGTGACCATAGCCTGATGTTTTTGTAGATTCGGACATTGACGTCGGCGCGCATGCCGGGGGTCAGGTTTGGGGGTGGATTTTCCAGGGAGATGCGGACGGGGACGCGTTCTACTGACCCACCCAATTTGCGAGATCCGGCGCCTCCGCCCCCGCCGCCGCCCATTTTGGCGGTTGTGATGCTGCCAATATGACGGACGGCGCCGTAGAAGTCGCGAAACGGATACGCGTCGAGATTGATGAGCACTTCCTGGCCCACCGAGACATGGCGAATCTGGCTTTCGTCGATATTCGCTTCGATCCAGTATGATTTTGGATCGTGCAGCATCAGGATGTTGACGCCGTCTTCAAGATATTCGCCCTTGAATTTGCGGATCGTTCCGACGACGCCGTCGATCGGGCTGGTGATGTGCCGGTAGCTCAACGCCAGTTCCTCTTTTTTGATGAGATCCTTGATCTGGTCCTGTTTGACGCCGGATATTGTTATTTTTGCGTCCAGGACATCGAGACGTTTTCGGGCGGCCGTAAGTTGACCTCGTTCTTTTTTCGCCACGGCGATTTTTCCACTGAACAGGGATTTGGCACCGCGCAGCACTAAAATCTTGTCCTGTTCGGCGTTCAGCGTTGTTTCCGGTGTTAATTTTTTGTTGAAGAGCACGGTGACGCGGCGCAGATTTTTGCGCGCGAGCGCAAGCCGCTCTCGAATGGCTTGATGTTCGTGCTGCAACGCCCGAATTTTTTCCCGCTGCGTTGCGAGCTTTGACGTGAGTTCCGCCTCAAAGGCGGCTTTTTCTGTCGTCAGGCTGGACTGATTGGCGATTTCAAGCGCCAAGTCGGTTTTCAAAGACTCGATATTTAATTTGATATCGTCCTGAACCAGCGTAATAAGGCGTTGGCCTTTTTTGACCGCGCCGCCTTCCTGGACCAGGACAGAATCGATTTTCCCATCCACTTGGGCGGAAATATTGGTAAAATCGGTCTGGACGCTGGCGTTGCTTTCATAGACATGCGTGAACCAGTAAAAGACCTCATAGGACAGTAAGAGCGCCCCGCCGATCAGGCCGATGCCGATTGCAACCTTTAATTTCGCCTTAAAATCCAATATCAAAGTCTCTTGCGTTGGGTAGCGCGGAACAAAACAGCCAATTTTCGCAAACAGCCATTTTAAAGGGAGCGCGCCTTCGTAATGCGATCAATTTCCGAGCAAGTCAACGACGGCGCGGTTTCAACCGCCCCGCCGCGACGGTTCTTGGGCCTGCGTTAGATGGCTGTTGTAACGGCACCAGACGACAAGGCACCCGCCACGCGCGCCGTGATGGGTGCGCTGTTCCGAAACCCGAATTACCTAGCCATTTGGTTGCTGGGCAGCCTTACCGGGTTTATTCGCTGGTTTCAACTTCTGGCGTTGGGCGTTTACACCTTTGAGATCACAGGCTCCCCGCTTTTGGTGTCGATAGTGCCAATTCTTTGGGGGTCGCCATTGGCGATTTTCGGACCGATCATTGGCGGGGTCGCCGACCGGGTTGACCGCAAATACTTGTTGGGTGGTTCCCTCATAATGATTCTCCTGGTCGCAATAACGATGGCGTCGTTGGCGTATTCGGGAGGTTTGACGATCACGCATATCTTTGTCGCATCGGTGCTGTCGGGGTTGTTCTGGGCGACAGATATGCCAATCCGGCGGCGTCTGTTGGGCGATGTCGCGGGAGATTACATTGCCACCGCAATGAGTTTCGACGCCGCCACCAACAGTGCGACTCGTATGTTGGGCCCGCTGCTGGGTGGTGTGATGCTGCAAGTGGTGGGCATTACCGGTGTGTTCGTGCTCAGCTCATCGGTCTATGCAATCAGTCTCTTTTTAATCTTCGTGACGAAATTACCGGCGCCGGGCGTGCGTTTGACGCAAACGGCGTTGATTCATGATTTGATCGCTGGAATCCGGTTTGTTCTGGGCAATTGGGAACTCCGCCGGGTGCTGGCGATCACCGTCGTGTTCAATGTCTGGGGTTTTCCCTTCAGCGCGATGATCCCGATCCTGGGTAAGGAGCGACTGGGACTCGACCCGCTGCAGGTTGGGTTTTTGTCGAGCCTGGAAGGTTTTGGCGCGTTTATGGGCGCTTTGGTCGTGGCGGTGTATGCGACCCCGCCAAATTTTGCGCGCATTTTCATATGGGGCTCTGTGATCTATCTCTCTATGATCTTTTATCTTGGCGTCTTATCCCTTGTCGCAGGGGGGCCAAATCACTCGTTCATCGCCGCCGCGCTGTCTTTGACGGTCATGGGATTGGCCGGAGCCTGCTTCGGGACAATGCAGAGCGTCCTCACCTATCTTTGTGCGAAACCGGAATATCGCAGTCGGGTGTTTGGCGTGTTGGCGCTATGCATCGGCACGGGACCCCTCGGGTTTCTAAACGTCGGCTGGCTGGCCGAGATCTACGGCGTGCCAGCCGCAATGCTGATAATATCCGCCGAGGGTCTGTTCGCAATTCTTTTACTGTGGATTTATGGGGTCCTAAGCCGGTGATGCGCCGTCGCCAATCTTAACATCCCTCAGGTAGTATCCCTACGCCTTGCATCCCTCCGTGAGGGACACTAGTTTAAATACAGTGTTGGAAATGTAGTTTGGAAAAACCCTTGTTAACCGGAAAGCGCGTCTTGTTGATAATTGCGGGTGGAGTCGCGGCGTTTAAGAGCCTCGATTTGATCCGCCGTCTGCGTGAACAGGGTGCCGCGGTGCGCTGTGTCTTAACGGAAGGCGGGGCAGCGTTTGTGACGCCCTTATCGGTGTCCGCATTAAGCGAGGACAAAGTCTACACGAGTCTCTTTTCGCTGACCGATGAAGCGGAAATGGGTCATATCCAACTCTCCAGGGATGCAGACCTTCTTCTGGTCGTGCCCGCCACGGCGGATATCATGGCAAAAATGGCGGCCGGTCTCGCCACGGACTTGGCGACGACGGCGTTGCTGGCGACGGATAAGCCGGTCATGGTCGTCCCTGCGATGAACGTGCGTATGTGGGAACATGCCGCGACGCAAGCAAATGTAGCCACCTTGGAATTGCGCGGTGTGCTGCGTGTCGGCCCAGTTGAGGGCGATATGGCCTGCGGCGAATATGGCTTTGGGCGCATGGTCGACGTGCCCGACATCGTCGCGGCTGTCTCGGCGCATTTTAAGGGCGATTCCAATCCACTTAAGGGCCGTCGCGCGATGGTGACCAGCGGGCCCACCTATGAGGCCATCGACCCCGTGCGCTATATTGCCAACAGGTCTTCGGGAAAACAGGGACACGCAATCGCCGCGGCGTTGGCGGGATTAGGCGCGCAAACAACACTCATCAGTGGGCCGACGAAATTGCCCGACCTTGCGGGCGTGACCACCGTTCATATTGAATCCGCACGTGACATGCTGGTGGCGTGCGAAGCTGCCTTGCCGTCGGATATCGCCATCTGCGCGGCGGCTGTGTCCGATTGGCGCATGGCAAGTGAAGCGGTGCAAAAACTCAAGAAACATGGCGGCGAACCGCCCGACCTTACGTTGACGGAAAACCCTGATATTTTGAAACACCTGTCGGGCCCCGGTCCCCGGCGCCCGCAATTGGTGGTTGGCTTTGCGGCGGAAACCGAAAATGTCGTCGCCAATGCGCGGGCTAAGATCGACCGAAAAAAATGTGACTGGATCCTGGCCAATGATGTTTCACCAGATTCAGGTGTTTTTGGCGGCGATGCGAACACCATTCACTTTATCAACGCGGACCAGGCCGAAGCTTGGCCGAAAATGAGCAAAACTGATGTGGCCGCCCGCCTCGCGGCTCGGATCGCGGCTCATCTGAATGGAAAACCATGACCATGTTTGATGTCGCTGTCTCCCGTTTGCCCCATGGCGCAGATTTGGCCTTGCCGGCGTATGCAACGCCGGGCAGCGCGGGGCTCGATCTTCTGGCGGCGATTTCGGATGATATATCGCTGGTGCCGGGATCACGCGTGTTAATGCCGACGGGCTTGGCGATTGCGTTGCCCGAAGGGTATGAGGCGCAAGTGCGGCCCCGGTCCGGTTTGGCGCTGAAAAACGGCGTCACGGTCTTGAACAGCCCCGGCACCATCGATGCGGATTACCGGGGCGAAATCGGTGTCATCTTAATTAATCACGGGGACGCGCCATTCGTTGTGACCCGGGGTATGCGAATCGCGCAACTGATCGTGGCCCCGGTGACTCAATTGTCCTGGGTGGAAACCGCCGAATTGCCGACCACGACGCGCGGGACGGGTGGATATGGCTCGACAGGAATGAAAGGAGCCTGACGGGATGCTGCGTCTGACGAAAAAACTTATCTTCGCCATCGATGCCGTTGTTGATATTGCCTATAACGCGTCGGAAGAACCGGTACAAAGCCGTGAAATCGCGCAACGTCAGGGAATTCCTCGTCGATACCTAGAACAAGTGCTGCAACATTTGGTGCGGGCGCGCATTTTGCGGGGTGTTCGGGGGCCGCGCGGCGGCTACCGGCTGGCGCGGGAACGGCGGCGCATCTCCATTGGTGAAATCACGCGTCTGGTCGCAGAAATGGAGGGCAACACGGACCCGTTGGAGGAACCCGTTGGGTCTGAACTGGGCCGCGCGGTACTGCATCCGCTGTGGCTGGAGTTGCAAGAGGATGCAATCCTTAAACTCGACAAGGTCAGTATCGCCGAACTCTGCACGCGCGCGCAGGCGTCTGGCGTCGAATGCAATTCTGCCAACCAGTTTAATTTTATGATCTGACGCCAAAAAGTGAATGAAATTCGGCTGCGAAGATATTTTTTATTACGAAACAGAAACAATGAATGACGGTGCGATCAACCCAGGCCGGATTCACGACAGCATCCTGGACACTATCGGACAAACGCCAATTGTGCGGTTGTCCCGACTGGCCGCGTGGGCGAGCGTGGATGTGGAGCTTCTCGCCAAACTAGAATTCTTTAACCCCTTGAATTCGGTGAAGGATCGAATTGGTCATGCGATGATCGAGTCGATGGAGGCGAGCGGTCTTATCGGCTCAAAAACCGTGGTGATTGAACCGACGTCCGGCAACACTGGTATTGCGCTGGCATTTGTGTGTGCGGTGAAAGGCTACCGGTTGATACTGACCATGCCCGAATCGATGTCCGTTGAACGCCGCAAAATGATTTTGATACTGGGTGCGGAAATTGAATTTACGCCGGCGAAGCTAGGGATGCGTGGCGCCATTGAGCGGGCCAACGCCTTGAAGGAAGAAATTGGCGACGCCGTGATTCCGCAGCAATTTAGTAATCCTGCCAATCCGGCGGTGCATCGGAACACAACGGCGGAAGAAATCTGGCGCGACACGGGCGGTCATCTGGATATGATGGTTGCAGGCGTTGGCACCGGCGGCACGTTGACCGGATGCGCATCGGTGTTGAAGTCCCGTTTGCCGGATTTTCGTGTGGTTGCGATAGAGCCTGAAGACAGCGCTGTTTTGTCCGGCGGTTTTGCCGGGCCCAATAAAATCGAGGGGATTGGCGCCGGATTTGTGCCGGACAATCTGGATGTTTCATTGATTGACGAGGTGATTTCCATCGCTAATGAAACCGCGTTTGAAACGGCGCGCACTCTGGCCAAACTTGAAGGTATTCCCGCTGGAATTTCATCCGGCGCGGCGACGGCGGGAGCATTGGAAGTGGCGGAACGGCCGGAAATGAAGGGCAAGCGGATCCTGATTATCATTCCGTCCTTTGCCGAGCGCTACTTGTCCACAGCTCTATTCGACGGCATATAACAATTTAGGTTTGCATCCCTTACCAGGAGGCCACACGCGATGACGGTGATCGATTCCGATACAATTACTGACGATCAACTGATGCGCTATGCGCGTCACGTCATCCTTGACGAGGTTGGCGAGGTGGGCCAGGCTAAGTTATTGCGGTCCAAGGTCCTCGTCATTGGAGCCGGGGGGCTGGGGTCACCAGTGTTGATGTATCTGGCGGCGGCGGGCGTTGGGACCATTGGCGTGGTCGATTTCGATGTGGTGGATTTAACGAATTTACAGCGCCAAATCGTCCACACAACGGAGTCCGTGGATATGGCGAAGGTGGAAAGCGCGGCGGCGACGATTGCTGCGATTAACCCAGAAATTAGGTTTAATGCCCATAATATTAAGCTTACCACGGAAAATGCTGCGTCTCTTATTGCAGACTATGACATTGTTGCCGATGGCAGCGATAATTTTGAGACGCGCTACCTGGTTAACGACACCTGTTTCTTCCTGAAAAAAACCTTGGTGTCCGGCGCGTTGCTGCGGTTTGAAGGGCAACTATCAGTGTTCAAGCCCCACGCAGGCGACGACAACCCGTGTTATCGATGCCTGTTTCCCAGCCCGCCGCCGCCCGGTATGACGCCGCGTTGCGAAACAGCGGGCATCTTTGGCGCGATCGCGGGCGTCGTCGGCACGATGCAGGCGAGCGAAGTTTTGAAAGAGATGCTGGGATTGGGTCAAAGCCTGTCGGGAACCCTGGTGTTGTACGATGCGTTGAACACGACGTTCCGCAAAATAAAAATCCCTTCCGACCCCGGCTGTCCTTTATGCGGCGATCAGCCCTCAATCACCGTCGCAATCACTACTTCTCCTTCGAATTAAGTGCATCATTACGGAATTAAAACATTGTTTCGATAACGCGATCGGGTGGTTTGTGGCCATCGATGAAGGTTTTAATGTTGATGATGACCTTTTCACCCATGGCAAGGCGCCCTTCGATGGTGGCGGAGCCCATATGCGGCAGCAACACCACATTATCCAGATTTAAAAGCTTCGGATTGATCGCCGGTTCGTGTTCGTAAACATCGAGCCCGGCGCCCGCGACCTGACCATTGCCCAATAGGGTCGCCAGCGTGTTTTCATCGATCACTTCGCCCCGGCTGGTGTTGACGATGAAAGCGCCGGTTTTCATCAATTCCAGCCGCCGTTTCGACAACAAATGATAGGTGGCGGGCGTGTGCGGACAATTGACGGAAATAATATCCATACGGGACAGCATCTGGTCGAGACTGTCCCAATAGGTTGCCTCTAATTCGCGTTCGATGTCTGGATGCACCGCTTTGCGGTTGTGGTAGTGAATGGACAGGCCAAAGCCGCGCGCGCGGCGCGCCACCGCTTGACCGATTCGGCCCATACCAATTATGCCCAGACGTTTGCCCCAGATGCGATGGCCCAACATCGACACCGGTCCCCATCCGTCCCATTTTCCGGACCGCACCAATCGCTCGCCTTCGGTTAAACGGCGCGGCACTGCCAGGATCAGCGCCATGGTCATATCGGCGGTGTCTTCAGTCAGCACGCCAGGGGTGTTGGTGACGGTAATTTTTCGCTCATGCGCGGCGCGCAGGTCGATATGGTCTACCCCGGTCCCAAAAGACGCAATCAGTTTCAGCTGGTCGCCCGCGGCTTGAATGACGTCCCGGTCGATAATGTCGGTGACCGTCGGGGTTAGGACTTCTGCCCTTTCCGCGGCGTTGATCAAATCCACTTTCGACATTGGCGTATCGTCCAGATTAAGCTGGGTGTCGAACAGTTCCATCATCCGAGTTTCGACGGCATCGGGCAGTTTTCGGGTGACGATGATCCGAGGTTTAGTCGCGTTCATGCACATTTCCTATCGCTTGTCCTACCGCTAGCGTAGAATACTAGCAGCGCCTTTTTCAGTCGTATAAATCCAGGCCTATAATATAGACTATGTGCGCGAATGTCCCGTCTTGACCGGCTGTTGTCCGCGCTCTCTAATTGCGCAAAATGTTATGATAAGGTGTTTGGTCTATCTCATGCGAATTTTAAGACTCTTCGGGTTGCTTGCAATTGTGGTGTCGGTGATCGTCACCGGCGCGCCCGATGTGACGCTAGTGACGACGGTCAAGGCTGCGCCGAATTCAGCTAAACCGTCGCGAACGGGGCTGAAATTGCCTCGATTCGTCTCGTTGCGCGCGGATGAAGTCAATGTGCGCGCGGGTCCCGGCGTTCGCTATCCGGTGAAATGGGTGTTCGTGCAGCGAAACCTGCCGGTGGAAATCACCGCGGAATACGAAACCTGGCGGAAAGTGCGCGATTCGACCGGCGCGGAAGGCTGGGTGCATCGCGCCATGTTATTCGGTCGCCGAAATGTCCTCGTCATTGATAAACAAGCCACGATGCGCCGACAGCCCCAAGACGATTCGCCCGCCATCGCGCGGCTTAATCCGGGCATGGTCGTACGACTGGAAAAATGTGGCGCCATCTGGTGCAATGTTTCCGTGCAGGGATATGAAGGCTGGCTGCGCCGCGCGGAAGTGTGGGGCTTGTATCTGGACGAACAGTCTAAGTAAGGCTCAACAGCGCAAGCGCCAGAGCAACGCCGCGACTGTTAGGGTCGCAGCGCCCAGCGCCAGCCAGGGCCACGTCAGGGCCGCAACCGCCAACGCCATTAACACCAAATTTCCCACCAGAATTGTCAAGCTGACCTGGGCGTGGCTTTTGCCGCTTTGGACGGCGCGTTGATAAAAATGTTCACGGTGGGCGTGCAATATTTTTTCCCCGCGCAGCGCCCGCTTTCCCAACGTGATGGTGGCGTCAGCAAGGTAATAGAGCGGCAGGATCAACGCCGACGCCCACAGCCCGGCGGCGGCCATGTCCAGTAAAACCCACCCCAACATAAACCCGAGGGGCACGCTGCCGACATCACCTAAAAATACCTTCGCCGGGTTCCAGTTCCAGATCAGAAACCCCAGCGCGGCGGCGGCGATAGTCACGCCGTAGACAGGGGCGGGCAGGTCGAGGTTGGGTGCCAGAAATGCGATCAGCGCCGCGCCGGCGCCGACGCAGGCGGTCTCGACGCCGGAAATACCGTCGATTCCATCCATGAAATTGAACAGATTGACGAACCAGACCCATCCCACCGCAGCGATCAATGCGTCCAGCCAGCTTGGAAAAACCCCCTGGAAGAACAGTCCGTCCCCTTGTAGCGAGGCAATGCCCGCCGCGACCGCTAGGCATTGCGCGGCGAGCCGGGTCAAGGGCGGCAGGGACCGCAAGTCATCAATCCAGGACACCGCCGCCAACCCGGCTGCCGCGGCCAACACCACGCCCAGCCAGATGTCGCCGGTCTCATACGCGCGCCATCCCCATAACACGGTGATTACAATCACCACGGCCCCGCCGCCGCCGCGTGGTGTGGGAATGGTGTGGCTGGACCGTTTGTTGGGCTGGTCCAGAACGGCCCAACGACGCAGCATTAAAATCAATACGCCAACGCCGCCAATGGCGCCAAACAAGGCGAACAGGGCGTAAAGGGTGAGGGCGGTGTTTGTCATCATATCTTTATGGTCGAACGGTGAACCGCGTTTACCCAAACGTCCAGATGGCGTCGCCCGAGTTGTTCCCTTTTCTTGATAACGGCTATAACCTGCCCTCCCTGTAGGTGGTTTATTCCAACAAATATCCGAATTTTTCACGGGCGCGTTGCGCCGAATCTGCGCTTGGTTGGTTGATTTCTGGAAATTCGTCGCGCCAATGGAACGGTATGCAAGCGTCGATGATCATCCGTGAATTTGTAAAGTTTTTCGACGCCCGATCCCATGGCGCCAAACGTGGATCCGAAATGGCACCCTTGGCCCCCTGGATCATGTCAATTGAAGTCGCCGGGTCGGCGCGGGTCAAGGCGGCAAAGATCAATTCTTCGAGATTGGTCACATCGACGTCGTCGTCGGTGACGATCACCCAACGATTGCCGTCGACGCCGGTGCGGCACATGGAGGCGACATGTCCCGCCTGGCGCGCATGTCCCGCATAGCGTTGCTTGATCGCCACCGCTAGCAACATACGCGATCCGCCGACTTCGTGTGCCCATGCGGCGGTGACTCCAGGCACGCCAGCCGCTTCCAAATCCTGTTTCAGAAATGGCGACCGCGTAATCGCGCGAAACCGAGAATATTCATCGGGCAGGCGTTGGGGTGCAAAGCCCAGCAGTATAGGATCGTTCCGGTAATACACTGCTTCGATATCAACCACCGGGTTGACCCGGCCCTTTTCGGTATAGGTGCCGGTCCAGTCGCCAAATGGGCCTTCTGGCTCCATTCGGTCGCCATCGACATACCCTTCGAGCACAATTTCGGCATTAGCCGGAATCGGCAGGCCGGTGACGCGGCCAGGTACGATATCAAGCGGCTTGCCGCGCAGCGTGCCGGCGACATCGTATTCTGAAACGCCTTCAGGAATATCGCACCCTCCCATAATGAAGGTTAGAGGGTCGCCGCCGACAACGATCGCCACGGGCATCCGTTCTCCGCGGTCCTTATATTTTTTGAAATGAATGTCAGCATGTCGTCCCGGCAGCACGTTGTGGCACACCGATTGTTTGCCATGGAGCATTACCCGGTAGGAACCAAGATTGACCCACCCCGTATCAGGGTCGCGCGTGACATGATAACAGCCCGTGCCGATATACCGGCCGCCATCTTTTTCGTGCCAGTGCGGCGTCGGAAAAATTTCAAGGTCGACATCGTCTCCCATCATAACGTTTTCGAACACGGGGCCGTCTTCGACTTTGTTTGGCGCGATCAGTTTCTTGTCGCCGCGATACACGCTGGCGAACGCGTTGCTGAGCGCCACTTTGTCCAGATTAGTTGGGAATCCCAGTGTCATGTTTTTGCGCTTTCCGCCAAACATATTGACGAGCACGCGTGACCCGGGGAGGCTGCCCGGCACATCGCCAAACAACACGGCGGGGGCATCGTCATCATGACTGACCAGTTCCGCCGCCATGCCGATTTCCTCTTGCCAGGACGCCCCTTTAACATTTCGCAATTCACCCAACCGGTCCGCCTCGATAAGCCACTCGCGAAGGTCCTCATAGGGAATCAGTTGTTTAAGATTGTCGGTGCTGTCCGCCTTATCGCTTGTCATGATTTTTCTCCCCACCGTCAATTCTTGATTATGGCGTTGACGCGGCGAGTTTGTCACGGAGGCGGATATTTTGTCATCCGATTAACAAAACCCTACTTCACTCGGCACTCTGCGGCGAATGACTGATGAATCAAACGACGCTATTTCCAAAAACGTAAATTTGCTCACTCATTTTGACATTTCCGGCGGTGGGCAGGTCGAGGTGCGCACGCGCCGCTCAACAAGGCGCTGAATTTCGATGAACGCGCCAGAAATATGTCACTTTTCAGGTTTGACGAAGATTGAGCCTTAAGGTTCAGATCGCGGGGCGCATAGCGCGGCACCCTAAATTTATACGGGGCGTAAAATATTGGCAGCGATCATGTTTTATCGCCGCCTTCCTGACGAAGAGACCATTTCACCGCTGTTTCCGAGTTGTCGCCGGTGCGCCCCGCCAGGACGATCTGCTGAGTTCGTTTGGTTTCCGTAACGGTCAAATAGATGCTTTCGGTCAACGCCAGTGACGCGCCCGCGACCCGGAACCGCCATCCGGTGCCGCTGGGCAAGCGCAGTAACACCGCCGCGCCATCTTGAATAAGGGACGCGGTGACGGCGGGATGGAGATGGAAGCGAATCGTGAAGGGCGGGCGGTTGTTTGTGTTTTGGCCACTCTCTGGATTTTGTATCAGCGTGTCTTCGCCCCGCAAATCAACGCCGGACGCGGACAAAAAGAGGCGACGGCGATGCGTCAGGCCAAATGGCACTGTGTAGCCGTCATGGGAAACGGTGAACCAGGTATCGCCCTCGGCGTCATTCCGCTCGCGGCTCACGACGGCGATGCGGGCGCTGTCCCCCCCTTTTGATGTGATTTCGCTGGAATTCATATCCCCGACCGACAGGGTGGAATGTGCCGCGGTGGCCCGGCCGATGCCCCGCCATTCGGGTTCGGCGTATCGGGCGTCGCCACAATTCACAATTAAGCGTTCACGTCCGAAACTAAGTTCGAAACTGGCGGTCCCCGAATGGCTGCTCCTTTGCCCGCCGCAATGGCTGTTTCGGGGCGCGGGTGCGCCGGTGTCGACAAGGACCAGAACTTTACCCGCGCTCAGGCGTTCATACCCGCTATCCGGCGCGCTGCTCGGCGTGCGGATGCGGATATTGGCTTGCGCTAGGGTCAAGTCGATCAAGCCAGAGTCGCTTTCGCCCCCGCCGTTGAAATGCGCCAGTTTGCCGTCCCGGTGACGCAGCATCCGCACCAAGGGCGCGGTGTGGCGAATCGCTGTGTTTACGGTTTTGGAGCCGGTCATTTCGGAGGCGTTCAGTAGGGCGCGGATATCCACCAAATGCTGGACCAGCGCAACCTGGCTGGTCGGGTCGCGGTCCTGGTAGCCGCCGTCCAGGTTGATTTGCGCCGCTATTTCAGCTTCGAGCAAGGGGAGCGCTTTTGCGAGAGACTTGGGGAACGACAGGCACAGGGTGCCATAGAGCAGTCCTTTGAGCGCGATCAGGCGCAGCAATCCGTCAACTTCCCGCGCGGCTGTCCATCGAAGACGCCGGTGTTGGCGACTCAGCGTGGAAAATAATTCGCGCCGCAGAGACTCCGGCGCGGTGTTATAAAACAAATCGAAATGCGACAGCCAGGCGACCTGCCGGGCGGCGAGGATATCGGCGCGCCACGCCTGTCCGGACCTTGCGGAATATGTGGCGTACCGGCTTAACCAGTCGATGGTCAGTTCCTGCGCGCAATTCCGCGCGTCGCCGCCGCCAAGCGTGCGTAAATCCCGCAACCAGGCGAAGCCGTGCAGCGACGTCGCGTCCCAGCGAAGGCTTCCCGCCGTCCAGTCCCGCATCAATTGCGCCCCCGCCGCCGGGTCGCCGGGCCATGGGTCCGGCGGCGTAACCGATAAACGTTTCGGTATGGTTTGTGATGTCACCGCTTCAAGGCTCGACGCCCAGACATGCGTCAAGCGCGCCCGCCAACCCGGCCAGGACGCCGGGGGTGTTGTTCTGATTAGGGGCGGGTCATCCGGCATTCTTCAGACGCATGATATTGTCGGCGTAAGCGCCGTTGGCGAAGGTCGCCGTGCCTGCGACCAGGACGTCGGCACCAGCGTTGATCACCTGGGCGGCGTTGTCAAAATTTACGCCGCCATCGACCTGCAAATCAATTGTTCTGCCTGGCACATCTTTGCATAACGCGTCGATGCGCCGCCGCAATTCGCAGATCTTGTCCAATTGTGAGGTGATGAAGGATTGTCCGCCGAATCCGGGATTAACGCTCATCACCAGAACAAGATCGATGTCATCCAGAAGATAGTCCACTGCTGACAGGGGCGTGCCGGGATTGAGCGATACACCTGCTTTTTTCCCCAGCGACTTAATATATTGCAAGGTGCGGTGGGTGTGCGGCCCGGCTTCGGCGTGGACGGTGATGATGTCCGCGCCCGCTGCGGCAAAGGCGTCTAGATAGGGGTCGACTGGCGATATCATCAAGTGAACGTCTAATGGTTTTCCCGTGTGTGGCCGCAATGCTTTGACCACATCCGGGCCGATGGTCAAGTTGGGAACAAAATGGCCGTCCATGACGTCGATATGGATGTAGTCGGCACCGGCCGCGTCAAGCGCGCGAACCTCTTCGCCCAGTTTGGCGAAATCAGCGGACAGGATGGAGGGTGCGATTCGGGTTGGCTGTTGCATGTCGGTTCTCACCACCTAGGACGCGAATGTTCAGGTTAATTCAGAACTAGTGGCATCGGTGTTTTTGTGCAAGTGACATTTACGCGTTGCGCCGTAACCTGGCGATGAAAAACCCGTCTAATCCGCCACGCTCGGCCCAATGGCTGGGCAAGGTGCGAACATCGCCGTCTTTCGTAATCGCCTGGGATAGGCCCGTCATTTCTTCGGCGCGAATGGGGTCGCGGGTGACGGGCGCATCGCTTTTCAGCAGCGCCCTAATTTGATCTGACCCTTCTTCGGGTTGGAGGGAGCACGTGACATAGACCACGAGGCCGCCGGGCTCGACGATATCGATGGCGTGGCGCAATAAACGCGCCTGTTCCAACGCGAGGCGTGCCGGGTCGCGTTTTGATTTCAACCGCAGAATATCGGGATGGCGCCGCGCCGCGCCGGTCGCGGTGCACGGCGCGTCCAACAACACCATGTCGACTGGAAAACGGGGCTGCCAGGTTCCCGCATCTCCCGCGCCGATTTCGATATCAAGGTCAAGGCGTGCCATGTTTTCTTCCAGACGTTTCAACCGCGTCGCCGATGAGTCAAGCGCCAGAATTCTTGCACCCGCCGCCGCTAACTGTGCGCTTTTACCGCCGGGCGCGGCGCATAAATCGACGACAGATTTCCCCCGGACGTCTCCCATCAATTTGGCGGGCAATTGGGCGGCAGCGTCTTGCACCCACCACGCGCCTTCTTCAAAGCCGGGTAGCGCGCGAATGTCGCCGCCTGCGACCCGTCGCAACGCGCCGGTCGGTAAGATTTCAGCCTCCAGGCGTTCCGCCCAAAGTTCAGGGTCGGTCTTCACCGAAATGTCGAGCGGCCCTTCGGACAAATGGGCGGTGGCGATCCGGGCGGCTTCGTCCTCGCCATACGCCGCGACCCAGCTGTTCCATAACCAGGCGGGCGTGTTGAGTTTTCCGGGGTTGTCCGCAGGTTCCGGCGCTTCGCGGGAAATGCGTCGCAGAACCGCGTTGATCAGCCCCTTGAAAGCCTTGAACCCTGTCACTTCGGCAACCTTTACGGTAGTCTCAACGGCGGCGTGTGGCGGCGTTTTAAGGAACAATAATTGCGCTACGCCAAGCCACAGGATATAGCGCACCGGTGCGGCCTTGCCGCGCAGACGTTTGCGCAACATGGGTTGAATTATGGCGTCCAGTTCACCGGCGCGGCGGAACACAGTGTTCGCCAGAAGGCGAACGAAATTCCGGTCGCGCGTATCCAACCGGGCCAACGCTTGGTGGCGGGCTTGCGCATCGTCGAACGGACGACGGTCCTGATACACCGACAGGATCAGGTCAAAAGCGATGATTCGAGTGTCGTCAAAAGTCACGGCCCACTCCTAACCGAGCGCCGCGTCGGTGAAAAGCTCTTTCGGAAGGTTGCCCTACACGGCATGTTGTTTGTCATGACCCCAGAACTGACCTTATCAGACCCAGAATGGACTTTAGCAGACATCGTAACGGATTGCTGGCGGCGTCTGGGGAATGGCGCATCCGACCCTCGCATGCCGTTTCACTTTCCGGTGCTGGCGACCCAGGGCGTCGCGCAGATGGGACCAGCTATCCCCGCCGCGCGCATTGTGGTGCTGCGCGACGCCAATGCCGCGCGACGGGAATTGGTTTTATACACGGACCGGCGTGCGATGAAGATCGCCGAAATCACTGCCGCGCCGCGGGTGACGTTGGTGTTTTATGACCCTGCCGATCGTCTTCAATTGCGTGTTGTGGCGCATGTGAGGCTTCATATCGATGACGCTCGGGCGGATGTGGCCTGGGCGGCGTGTTCCCCTGCCAGCCGCCGAGTCTATCAGGCGCAGCGATGTCCTGGCGTGACGATAGACTCAGCGTTTGCCTGGGCGGCACCGCGATCGATAGAAACGCCGTACCCTGGAGGTCTGGAAAATGATAGCTCTGACAACAACGGACGCGAAAACTTTGCCGCGTTGGTGTGCTCGCCGATGTCGTTGGACTGGCTGGAATTGTCCGAGCCGATTCACCGCCGCGCGGTGTTCCAATGGGTCGGGGACAAATTTATGGGGCGTTGGGTGGTTCCATAGGAATAATTTCTTTTGTGTTGGGCGCAGAAACGGACAAATTAGCATCCGTGTCACAACCAGCCGCGGCGCAGTAGACATAAATAAAACAATCAACGCTTGGAACAGGGGAATGGGACATGGCAGACAGTTTGTATGGCCGTCTTGAATGATGCCGTCGCCACACTGAAAAAACAATGTGGGGCAACGGGAAAAAGAAGAAGTGTTGTATATCCTCTTCAGTATGAAGGGTGATGTGGTGATGCAATAAACCCGTTTGTCGCCTTTTGACGGTCTTTGCCCGGCGCGCGTTCCGCTTTGCTCATGCCCTTCAGATTGGTGGTGTAATAGGGTTCACGAACAAGCCTTGCCAGCCTGATTCAAGGTGAATGTGCACATGAGGATGGGCGTTCACCGTGGGCCGCTAACCCAAGATGTTGCGCCTTAACTTCACGCCACCGGAAATTGAGGTGACGGCAAATCGGTGATAAACTGCGACGGGTCAGAGATAGCGTTTCAAATGGTCCGCCTGCACTTCGAATGATTCCGGTCCGTTATCTACATGGACGCCTGGATAGGCGTGCAGCCGTTTGTCCGCTGACCCCAGTCTGTCATACAAATCGAGTTGTCCATCGCGGTCAAAGCGTTCGTCGTCCCATTGTATTGCGAACATTACCGGTTGGGTGAGCATTGGCGCGTATTTTTCGAATACTGGCGCAATGCCGCTGCGCACGACGCTCGACCCGGTCAGGCCCGCCTTGCCCAACACCGCAGCTTTAATTCGCGGTTCGCTGGATACAAAGGGCAGTCCGAACATGGTGCCCATGGAGACGCCCCAATACCCGATTCGGTGCGCGTCCACACAATCGAGCGCCGATAAGGCGTCCAGTAGCGCTTTCCAATCGTCGATCATATCCTGGACCGGGCTGTCCCGCTGCCAGATTTCGCGATAGGCTGGGTCGGTGGCTTGCTTGACGAGCCCCCGGTCCCCGTGCGCTGGGCCATCCATGGACGCCGCGCACCAACCATAGTCGCGGGCGAACATTTGGCCCAGCTGGACCATGCGGTTGTTGCGTTTATGGCCGCTGCCGCCATGGCCCATCAGCACCAGTGGTGTTGCGCCATCTAAATGTTCGGGGCACCAGAAGACGCCCGGCACCGCTGCCCCCGCCCGGTCCACGGTAAAGGCGCGTTCGATGGTGCCTGCAGCGCCGGAGCCGTTTTCGGTCCATTCCATTGGAAATTTACTCTTTTTCAAAGACGGCCATGAGCCGGGTTTCAATGCTGCGTCGGGGCAAAGGGTCGACCGCGTCCAACACGTCGAAGGCCGAGTGTGGGCAGTAAACGGCGTTGCCGGGCCGTTCGTCCATTTGGGTGGTGACCAGAACCTCGTCGGTTTCCATCATCGGAAAATACCAGAACTGGTGATCCGGGCTATACACCGGCGCCGCCACTAGACTGTCCAGGTCGCGCCCGGTGTAATAGTAGTCGATGACGTCTCTCGTCGGTAGTGAGTCCCAATCGATCACGGCCAGTGGGTTGTTCTGCACTTGATGGTCAAAGGGCTGCCACGTGTTGTACCAGACATATTCCCAGTTATCCTGTGGTGTAACGCCGTGGCGTTCCAACAGTTCCAGCGACATTTCCTCCAGGCGCCGGATGTTGTAATCGCAATGTACAAAGCGCGAGTATCCATCGTTGAAATCGATGGGCTTTTCGGTGCGGATCAAATGACCGCGCACGAAGGCTTGGCTGGCACCCGACACGCGGCAAATTAGATCCTGCATTTCCGGATAATAGAGCTTTGCAACTTCGGCCTCATCGCGGAAACTGGAGACCTTGGTTGAGCTGTTGCTCAGCATGAACCCGTTGGTGTTCAGGTTAAGGTCTCCCGTGTCGAGCCGCGACCGCGCATCCATGATGGTGACATCTTGGTACGCTGTGTTGGCGCGACGTGTTTCGCGCGAACCGATCCGGGGCGAATCGTCTTTATCGCGCCATTCCGCGTTGATGTAGCGAACCTTCGCTTCTTTGTCGTAATTTGTAACTTCCAACACCTGTTCGCTCACAATTCAATACCCCTTCTAAAAATAAAGTTTCCAGAAAACGACCCGGCACTATCAATGCTACCCAAAAACCTAGGGGTATTGGAAGCTTAAACGAAGGGGCTGTCGTTTGCAGCGTCGAAACTCCTCCTGTCCAAGCGCTGCACATGCGTGTCACCAAAGCTACGAAGGTCGGTTATGCTGTTATCGGTCATTTGGAATTCCGTTTTGATCTTTTCGTACGTATCTCCGCTCAACAGAATTTCCATGGGCTAGCACATTTGTTCCAGTGGCACCGCTGGAAAATGAACTTGAGCCTACGCTGTGGGTTTCGTAGCGTGGATGCGCGCCTAAATTTGCCCTTACCGAAAGGCTTTCACCATGAACGATCTGCCCGATATTCTTGAAACCACCGAAGCGGAACGCCAGGCGACCGGCTATATCTTTACCGAAGGGCCGCTGTGGCATCCCGACGGGTTTTATTATTTCAACGATATTCGGCCCGGTACACTGTACCGGTTGAAACTGGGCGAGGCGCCGGTGATGGTGCGCAAAACCGTTGGCGGCAACGGCATGACCTTCGACCTGGAAGGTCGGTTGATCCATTGCGAGGGGGAAGCCAAATGCGTTACCCGCACCGAACTGGATGGCACGGTGAATACCCTGGCGGACCGTTTTGAAGGCGGCGGCTTTAACCGCCCCAATGACGTCATTTGCCATTCGAACGGCGACGTTTACTTCACCGACCCGTCGCTGCGCATCCCCTTTGACAAGCGCGAACAGCCGGGACCAGAAAGCGAGAATGAAATTTTTGGCGGTGCGCGCGTCTACCGGGTGTCGCCGGACGGTGTCGTCGCCGCGGTGGTCAGCGTCGAATACCCTAATGGGCTGGCGCTGTCGCCCGATGAACGCACCTTGTACATCGCCAATACGCGGTTGACGAAATACATCCACGCTATTGATTTGGACGCGGCGGGAAATATGGTGCGGCGGCGCATCTTCGCCGATTTAAGCGAAGGCGACGAACCAGGTATCCCCGACGGCATGAAGGTTGATGTAAAAGGCCGCGTCTATTGCACTGGTCCCGGTGGCATCTGGGTCATGGAGCCCGATGGGACCCATATCGGGACCATTAGATTGCCGGAACAAGCGGTCAACTTCACGTTTGGCGGCGACGATCTGCGTACCTTGTTCGTCACCGCTGTCACGTCTGTCTACACCTTGCGTATGAAAACGCCAGGGCAACCGCATCCGTGGTATCTGGTGCGCAACAGCGCCTAAACGCGCGTTTAGCCTGCGTCGGTGACCTGGAATATAGGACTTAGAAGTTTGCCCAGTTTTTCAAAGAAGGCGGCGATAATGTTTGGTTCCGGTTCGCCGTCGTCGGTTATTGAGGTGTGTTCGGTAATGCCTGCCACCCTGCCAAGGGCACTTCCTGCTGCAGTCGCCAATGGCGGTGTTGCCGTAAATTGTAAAAGGCGCGAAGCCGGGTAAAAAGGGCCCATAAAAAATTCTTGCCGCCAGCCCCGCGATTGCTCGTACCCCAGCTCCCACACCGACCCCAACCCCTGCACCTGTAAAGCTGCTGCTAATGGTGTCAGTTGTCGACTGTCCAAACACCCACCAAGCCGGCCTCTTTGTCGGGCGTATTGGCGTTGGAGGTTTGAGGCGGTGATTGAAGCGCCCCTCCCGCGCAGGCTGCGAGAGAAACGGATAAGATGAGAGCCAGGATAAATCGCGAAATTATCTGAATTTAAAACATGGGTTCCTTCTGTAAGTCGCGGTGCAGACGCCATAAAATTTAAGGGGTCGTCGAATACTCATGGGTATGCTCAGAGAAAAATTTTTAACGATTCCGAAATTATAATTCTTCTGCGGGAAGAATTAATAGAGCCACTTAATTGATTGTCGGAACTTCAAACAAGCCATAGATCATAGCTAGAGTAAGGCGGGGAATAGGTGGTCCTGACATACCCGCCCCCGTCCAGCCCTCGCGAATTCCCCCGCGTGGGTGTATACTTGGTACACTTTAGATGCGGTCTCGGTCGGATAAGCAGACAAGATAGGGGAATTCGATGAATAATCTCTTTGAAAAACTTCAAGCGAAAGCGCGGGGAGCGCGTAAGTCTGCTTCTAACCCGGCGCTCGGCCCAGCCTCCGAACCTGCAGCGCCGTCTCTCTTTCCTGCCGCTCAGGTGGATTCCAAACGTGCGGCGGAGATGACGGCGGAAGCGGCGGGGGACGCGGCGCGTGCCGCGGCGGCGGAGTCCGGTTCGGCGACGGGTGAAATTGGCGGGCCCAAGGGGCTGGAGCCGACCCGATTCGGTGATTGGGAAAAATCGGGCCGCTGCGTCGATTTCTAAGTGAACGCCAAGAGTAAATTAAAAGACTTTAATTTCAATTTGGTTAACTTGCGAACCGGTGATGGGATAGCTCACGCAGTTCATTGCAATCATTTCAGGGGCGATCGGGGCGACGGTGGTCCGTGTGATTGACGGGGACACGGTGCGGGTGCGCGCGTCGGTGTGGTTTGGGTTGACGGTGGAAGTGGATGTGCGATTGGCCGGGATCGATGCGCCGGAAATGCGCGGGCGGTGTACGCGGGAAAAAATTGTAGGTCGATGCGCGCGACGCGTTGCATGTGATGCTGGGGAACGGCCGGGTGGTGTTGCGCGACGTGTGCTACGGCCAATACGCGGGCCGTGTGATGGTCCGGATCGCCGCGCCGAACGGTGATGATGCGGTGGAATATTTGCGCGCGTAAGGCTTGGCGCGAGCCTATGGCGGCAACTCGGGAAAGGGTAAGCGGGCGAAATGTTGCGGGCCGTGAAGGCTACGCAAAGTTAAGCAATGCGTCGCCGTGCTAACCAAATAAAGGGGCCGCCCTTAACAATGGGCGGCCCCTGTTTTCGGGACCCGAGCAGGGGTTAGTGGTTTTGGCGGTTGTCGATCAAATCTTCGACGACAGCGGGTTCGGCCAGCGTCGAGATGTCGCCCAGATTGCGATAGTCGTTCTCGGCAATCTTGCGCAGGATACGGCGCATGATTTTGCCGGATCGGGTTTTCGGCAATCCTGGGGCCCATTGGATATGGTCGGGTTGGGCGAAGGGGCCGATGTTGGTGCGCACGAATTGCACCATCTCCTTGCGCAACTCCTCGGTGGGTTCGACATTGGCGTTCAAGGTGACATAGGCGTAAATGCCCTGGCCCTTGATGTCATGCGGATAACCGACGACGGCGGCTTCGGCGACATCCTGGTGGGCCACCAGCGCGGATTCGACTTCCGCCGTGCCCATGCGGTGACCCGATACGTTGATGACGTCATCGACGCGGCCGGTGATCCAGTAGTAGCCGTCTTCGTCCCGGCGCACGCCGTCGCCGGTGAAATATTTGCCTTTATAGGTCATGAAATAGGTCTGAATGAACCGCTCATGATCGCCATAGACCGTGCGCATCTGGCCGGGCCAGCTTTCGTTGATGCACAGATTACCTTCCGCCGGGCCGGTGAGCTCTTTGCCATCGGCGTCGACGATGGACAGTTGGACGCCAAAGAAAGGTCGTGTGGCCGAGCCGGGCTTTGTGGCCGTGGCACCGGGCAGTGGGGTGATCATGATGCCGCCGGTTTCGGTTTGCCACCAGGTGTCGACGATGGGGCAGCGACCGTCTCCGACCACGTTGTGGTACCACAGCCAGGCTTCCGGGTTGATCGGCTCGCCTACCGTGCCCAGCAGGCGCAGCGATTTGCGGCTGGTGCTTTTGACCGGGCCATCGCCGTCGCGCATCAACGCGCGGATGGCGGTGGGCGCGGTGTAAAAGATGGAGATTTCGTGCTTGTCGCAGATTTGCCAGAAGCGGCTGGTGTCGGGGTAGTTCGGGACGCCTTCGAACATCACCGTCGTGGCGCCGTTGGCGAGCGGGCCGTAGACGATGTAGCTGTGCCCGGTGACCCAGCCGACATCGGCGGTGCACCAGTAGATTTCACCGGGTTTGTAGTCGAAGACGTATTCGTGGGTCATCGAGGCATAGACCATGTAGCCACCGGTGGTGTGCATCACACCCTTGGGTTTGCCGGTCGACCCGGAGGTGTAGAGGATGAACATCGGGTCTTCGGCGTCCATGACTTCCGGCGGGCAGTCGGCGTCGGCGGCGTCCACCAGGTCGTGATACCAGACGTCGCGGTCGTCCTTCCAGCCGATGTTGCCGCCGGTGCGTTTCACCACCACGCATTTTTTGATGGTGGGGCAGGACTCCAGGGCAGCGTCGGTGTTGACCTTCAACGGAATGGGTCGACCGCCGCGCAGGCCTTCATCGGCGGTGATGACGATGTTGCATTCGCAGTCCTGTATGCGCCCCGCCAAGGCGTCGGGTGAAAAGCCGCCGAAGACGACCGAATGAATGGCGCCGATGCGCGTGCACGCCAGCATGGCGACGGCGGCTTCGGGGATCATCGGCATGTAGATTGTGATGCGGTCGCCTTTCTTGGCACCGATAGATTTCAGCCCGTTGGCGAATTTGCAGACTTCGGCGTGAAGTTCGCGGTAGGTGATCTTTTTATCGTCCTTAGGATCGTCGCCTTCCCAGATGATCGCAACCTGATCGCCTTTGTCGGCCAAGTGGCGGTCGAGACAATTGGTGGAGGCGTTCAAGGCACCGTCGTAATACCAGCGAACATGCAAATTGTCCGGGTCGTAATCGGTGTCCTTGACCTGGGTGTACGGTTTGATCCAGTCGATCCGCTTGCCGTGCTCGCCCCAAAACCCAACCGGATCCGTGACGGATTGGTCGTACATTTCTTGATAGCGGTCATTATCTACAAGCGCATCCGCTGCGACCGAAGCCGGTACGGGAAATAACTGATTGTCCGACATTGTTACCTCTTCCTTTTCAAATACAAGAACGCCGCTTACAGGGTCGTTTCCGCCATCGCCATGACGAGGTTCCATTCCGAATCCGCGACTGGACACACCGACAACCGCGACTGCTTCACCAGCGCCATGTTGTCGAGTTCCGGCACCGCTTTGATGTCCGATAGTGACACCGGCGTGTTGACTGGCTTGATCGCCTTGAAGTCCACCATGCCGAACCTGCCGCTCTCGTCCGATGGGTCGGGATAGTACAGCTTCACAACCTCGACAATGCCGACGATCCGGCGTTCCTTGACCGAATGATAGAAGAACGCGAGATCACCGATTTGCATGGCTTTCATATTACTGCAGGCCTGGTGACTGCGGACTCCGTCCCAGGGTTCGACGCCAACCGTGATGTGATCCTCCCAGGACCACGCGCTGGGTTCGGATTTAATCAACCAGTACGCCATGTTCTTGCCCGCCTATTGTGTACACCCTAAGTCTATCGCATCAGGCTAATGACCAGTGTTCGCCCGGTCAATTTTTTACTCCGCCCGGAACGGCCTTGATAGCAGTCCGGCGATAGTCTCGTCGATGCCGTCGCCCTTGATGACAATGTGGTTAACGGCGCCGCAAATCGGCATTTCGACGTTCAGGGATTGGGCCAGCGCCACCACTGACTCTGCCGACGCGACGCCTTCGGCGATCGATCGACGAGACGATAAAATATCGTTGAGGGATCTACCTTCGCCCAGCGCGACGCCCAGGGAAAAATTGCGTGATTGCATGGCGTTGCAGGTCAGGGTCAAATCTCCAAGCCCCGACAAGCCCATGATTGTAGTGGGGTGCGCCCCCTTGGCGGCGCCAAGCCGGGCGATTTCAGCGACGCCTCGCGTTATGACGGCGGCGCGCGCGTTATCGCCCAACTGACGCCCCTGTATGATGCCACAGGCGATGGCAAGGACGTTCTTGACCGCGCCACAAATTTCCGCGCCGATGGGGTCGTCGGAGACATAGGGCCGAAAGATGGGCGAGCCGATCATGATCGCCAGACGTTCCGCCAACTCGGTGTCGCGCGCCGCCAGGGTGACGGCGGTGGGTAGCCGCCGTGCGACTTCGGCGGCGAAGGTGGGGCCAGACAACACTGCGAGCGGGCTTTGTGGTACAATGTCGCCCATGACTTCGGACATTAAGAGGTTCGCACCGCGCTCCACCCCCTTGGCGCAAATGATCAACGGTGTCTCAGGATCCAGATTGGCCGTGGCGGATAATACCACGTCACGGGTAAATTGCGCGGGCGTCGCCAGCAGGATCGCGTCGGCACCATCGATGGCGGCAGTGATGTTGGTTGTTGCTACGATACCGGGTTCCAGTGTCACACCTGGTAGATAATTAGGGTTGCCGTCGCCTCGATTTATGTTGGCGGCGATGGTCTCCGAGCGCGCCCACAGCGTTGTGTCGGCGCCGTTGCGGCGCGCCACGCAGGCCAGCGCTGTGCCGAAGGCGCCCCCACCGATGACGGTGATTTTGTTCGCCTGGGTCATGTAGCCCTCATTTTCATGCAGTGGAGTCCAAGGGCCAGCGTGGGCGTGGCGCGAAATCCAAATGATCAGTCAGCCCCAGGCGCAGGCGTTCCAGCCCGGCCCATGCGATCATGGCGGCGTTGTCGGTGCAAAGCGCTGGTGGAGGTGCGGCAAAGTGGAAGCCTTCTTCCACTGCAAGCGCCGTCAGCGCAGATCGCAAATACTGGTTCGATGCGACGCCACCTGCGGTAACGAGCGTGCGCTTCGCCCCGTCTATTCCGGCGTGGATTTCAACATGGCGCTGGATGGCGTTTCGGGTGCGGTCCACTAGCGCGCCGGCGGCGGCGTCCTGGAAGGATGCGGCAATATCGGAAATATCCTGATGACTTAAAGGTGCCTCACCAAGGCGTTCGACAAGTCGTGCGACCGCTGTCTTCAGACCGGAAAATGAAAAGTCACAACCGGGTCGTCCTGTCATTGGACGCGGTAATTTGAAGCGTTTTGGATCGCCGTCCACTGCGGCGGCTTCGATCGCTGGGCCGCCGGGATAGGGCAGACCCAAAAGTTTGGCTGTCTTGTCAAAAGCCTCCCCTACCGCATCGTCAACGGTGGTTCCGAACAAGGTGTACTGTCCGGGCCCCACGACATCGAGCAATTGGCAATGGCCGCCGGACACCAGCAGAAGTAAATAAGGAAACGGCGCATCGCCGGTCAGCCGCGCCGTCAAAGCGTGA
Organism: Alphaproteobacteria bacterium; assembly: GCA_028822585.1. Taxonomy (GTDB): domain Bacteria; phylum Pseudomonadota; class Alphaproteobacteria; order UBA8366; genus JABJJH01. The sequence goes on from JAPKDL010000007.1 coordinate 65,968, forward strand.
CCTTCCAGATGATTGACCGCGATCAACGGCAGGTCATGCACCAGCGCGATGGCCTTGGCGGTCATCATGCCCACCAGGACGCCGCCGATCAGGCCCGGCCCACCCGTCGCTGCAACGGCGTCTAAGTCGTTAAAACTGAGCCGAGCCTCGGCCATCGCTTGTTTCACCACGCCGTCGATATGTGACAGATGACTGCGTGCCGCAATTTCCGGCACCACGCCGCCATAGGGGCGGTGGTCGTCAATTTGGGACAACACCACGTTCGACAAAATGGCGCGGTCGTCGCGCACAATCGCGGCCGCGGTTTCATCGCAGGAAGATTCGATGCCAAGGACGATCATCGGTGTGAGTCAGATCCATGTTGCAGATATGATTGGAGGAAGTTTAGCACGACATTAGGGGTTGTTGGAATGCCCGGCGATTCGACAAGCGTCCCAATCCATTTCCCGTTTCGCCAATGTTGCGGCGCGATGTTCCTTTAACATCCTATCGACATTGAACCCACGCAAGATTAATTCCGCCTGCGCATCCGACCCTTTGTCTTTTTGTATGAAATATGTCGCGCCCGCGTATTTACGGTTTCGATCGAGGTCGGCGAGAAAACGCCGGTGCTGGCTTAAAAGCTGGTCATTAGTGAAGATAGGATAGTCCGCCTTCGCCTTAACGGCGATGACCAGGCAGAAGATAAAAAGTATTGTAATAATAACAATCGTCAGAGCCATGAGCCACGCCAAGTAATGTCGTCTTCGGGCGGGACAATTATCATGAAATTCGGTATACGTCCCGAATCAAATTAAGGCCAACTCAAAATTTGGCCAAAACAATTTATGGCGAGTAAGCAGCATGGCGCAAAATAGTATTGGTGACCCGATCCGGATTGGAACACGGGGATCGCCCCTGGCGCTAATACAGGCGAACCAAGTGCGCGATGGCCTTCTCGCCGCTCATGAGGGGTTGGAGGTGGAGATAGTCGTCATCCGCACGTCGGGGGATCGCATTCAGGATCGGCCGCTCGCTGACGTTGGCGGGAAAGGGTTGTTCACCAAGGAAATCGAAGAAGCGATGTTGGACAACCGTATTGATTTGGCGGTGCATTCTATGAAAGATGTGGAGACTTGGTTGTCAGATGGATTTGTCATCGACGCTATTCTGGAACGCGCGGACCCGCGCGACGGATTTATTGGCCGGGACGCGGCGCGTTTGGCGGATTTGCCTGCGGGCGCGGTGGTCGGCACCTCGTCGATGCGCCGTCAATCGCAAGTTCTGGCGGCGCGCCCGGATGTACGGGTGGAATCGATTCGCGGTAATGTGGAGACCCGACTCGCTAAATTGGCTGATGGTGAGTGCGACGCAACTTTGTTGGCGGTTTCCGGACTGGTTCGTTTGGGCAAGGTTGACGTATTGACCAGCATCATGGACGTGGACGAGATGTTACCTGCGGTCGCGCAAGGGGCGGTTGGGGTTGAAATTCGCGAGTCCGATGACAGCTTGCGGCGTTTGCTGGCACCGTTGAACCATGCTGACACGGCAGTCCGGGTTGGCGCCGAACGCGCGGTGTTGGCGGCACTGGACGGGTCGTGCCGCACGCCGATTGGCGCCTTGGCAGAATTTGATGGACCGGATGCGTTGACCTTGACGGGGTTGGTTGCGAGTCTGGATGGCAAAACGGTTCATCGTCGGTGTGAACGCGGCGCGCGCATTGACGCAATTATGCTAGGAACTGAGCTTGGCGCGGCGTTGAAGGCTGACGCGGGTCCTAATTTGTTCACCGCTTAAGGATCTGTTCGAGTCGGGAGGGTGTAACTATACGAATCTTACTGACGCGCCCGGCGGCGGATTCAGCTGCGCTGGCAGAAATCTTAAAGGCGCGTGGTGTCGCGGTTCTGATTGATCCCATGCTGACAATTTCGTTTGTCGAGCACCCCGTCATGGAACTGCACGGCGTTCAAGGTGTGCTTTTTACCTCCGCGAACGGTGTTCGCGCCTATGCGGTGGCCACCGATACGCGTGCCTTGCCGGTCTTCGCGGTGGGCGACCGGACAGCGGATGCGGCGCGAGCCAGTGGGTTTGAGCTGGTTCACAGCGCCAAGGGCGATATGAATAGTTTAGCGGCGCTTGTGCGGGCTAAAACAACGCCGGGAGCGGGCGCTTTGGTGCACCCTGCCGGTTCTGCCGTGGCGGGTGATCTGGCGAAGACGCTGGGGACGGATGGTTACAAAGTGCGTCGCGTTGTATTGTATGAAGCACAGGCGGCGACGTCTCTATCCGTTGAGGCAAGTGCAGCCTTGCGTGCAGGCGTCGTCGACATGATATTGTTCTATTCACCGCGGACGGCGGCGACGTTCGTGCGGCTTGCATCAGGCTTTGAAAGCGATTGTGCGGCAGTTGATACTTTATGCCTGAGTCAGGCCGTAGCCGAGGCGGCGCAGACGTTGATCTGGCGCAATGTTATTGTCGCCCAAACCCCCACGCAGGCTGATTTATTGGCCGCATTGGATGAGAGACTGAAAGGTTCATGACCTCAAAAGAAGAAATTACTGAAGAAAAAACGAGCGGGGATGAAAGTAATCCACCCCTCCGGCGCCCGCTTGATGTCGTTCATGTTATCGAACAATTCGGCGGTATCCGTCCGATGGCGGCGAAGATAGGTGTGGCGGTGACGACGGTGCAAGGGTGGAAGAATCGAGCGGCCATTCCCACAGACCGGTGGGATGCGATTACAGCGGCGGCGGCCAAACATGGCGTAGATTTGAAGCGCCCTTCCGAGGATCCTAATAGCCACAACCCAGCGCCAGAGCAGGAGGCGAGGCTTGATACATCTGCGACAAGCCCAGCGCCACATTTGGAAAAGGCAACAGGGGGTGGCTTGGTGGGCGTTATGGTGGGGCTTGCGCTTGTGGTGTCTTTGGTCGCGGTTGCGATGGCGACGCTACCCTACTGGGGGCCAATAGCCGGCGTGCAGGTTCCGGCTCTGATGCCGGCACGCGGAGCCGCGCAAAATATCGCCGCCATCGCCCGGATTGACAAACTGACGATGCTATTGGCGGCGCTGGAGCGCGATGTTGCCACTCGGTTGGACGAATTGTCGACACGGATTGCAGCGTCCGACTCCAAACTCATTCAACGACTCGATGCGATGGAAACGACCACTGCTGCCCAAGGGAATGAATGGGTGGCGCAGTTCGCCGCGTCTCGCGACAAGCCTGACCTTGAATTAAATCAACGGCTGGATGTCCTGGAGGCGAGCGCCGCCGAACGCCGCACTGTGCAGGTGACCGGAATCGACGACCAGGGCCGGTTGAAGGCGGTCGAGCAATCCCTGGAAGCGGCCCTCGCGGATCAGGTCCGGATTGGCGAACAATTGGCATCGGCGGTGGCGGCGATGAACAATCAGGCGAGCGTACTCTCGATGGATGTGGCGGCTATCCGCAAGGCGCAACATCTAAAGTCTGATGACCGCAAACATAGCCGCTCGGCGGCGTTAACGCTGGCCTTGTCGGGGCTCGAAGTCGTGCTGTCGACGGGGCGACCGTTCCGGTTGGCGTTGACCGCGCTAAGTGATGTGTCGAGGGGAGACGCTAGTTTGGCGGAAACTGTCGCGCAGATCGACCCCTTCGCCGCGACGGGCGCGCCAACCCTGGCGCAATTAACCCGCCAATACCACGAATTGGCGCTGGTCCTGGGGCGCCGTGAAAGTATAGGTGATCGTAAGGATTGGGTCGGACAGACCTTGGACCGGATTTATGATGTCGTATCGTGGCGTCAGGCCGGTGGTCCCATCGATCAGGTTGCCGACGCGCTGGCCGGGCGTGATTTGAAAGGCGCCGTCGACATTCTCGCGGCCCAACCTGACCTTGAACCCGTGGCGCGTGATTGGTTGTCCGGCGCTCGCAACCGGATAGCGGCGACGACAGCGTTGGATGGGGTGCGCGCCCGAATTACGACGTCACAAATTACGGCGTTACAATCCAATCCTGTGCGAAAACAGACTGAGCCCAAGCAGCTTGGGCAAAAACAGGATGCGGCGCAATGAGACGCTTGCTTCTATTAGTCGGGCTGATTGCGGCGGGCGCGACGCTGGCGATTTGGTTCGCCGACCGGCCCGGCGTAGTCACGGTGCAATGGGCTGGACTGCGGTTCGACACCTCTATCGGTGTCCTGTTTGCGCTGGTCGCAATCATAGCAATTGGCGCGGCGACGTTATATCGATTCTGGCGATTTTTACGCCGTGCGCCGCGAAACTTGGCGACGGCGCGCCAGGCACGTCGGCGGCGGCAAGGCTACCGATTTCTGACCCAGGGCATGGTCGCGGTGGCGGCGGGTGATGGGCGGGAAGCGGTGCGCTTGGCGAAAAAGGCCAATCGGTTGTTACAGGAACCCCTGCTCACCATGTTGTTGTCGGCCCAGGCGGCGCAACTCGACGGGGATGAAATTGCGGCGCAGCGCTATTTTGAAGCTATGCTCGACGAACCTAGTATGGCATTTCTGGGGGTTCGTGGGTTGCTGACCCAGGCGATCAAGCTGGGTGATTCCGCCCACGCGCTGTCCTTGGCGGAACGGGCGTCGGCGCTGCGGCCCAAGGCGAAATGGGTGGTCGAGGAACTCTTCAACCAGCAAATTGCCGTGGGGGATTGGGACGCGGCGGCGGAAACAATGGTGCAAGCGGAACGCCGAAAAATGGTTGACCGTACGATCTCGCAACGCCGCCGTGCGGTTTTAGCGATGGCGCAATGCGCGTCCCGGGAAGCTACCGGTGGCGCGGATAAAGATGTCGGCGCCGCGTTAAAATGCGCCGAACGCGGCGCCAAGCTGGATGCTGCGTTGACACCCGCCATGACAACGTTGGCCCGCTTGTTGGCGGCGGCGGGAAAACAGGGGAAAGCCGTGCGGGTGCTTGAAGGCGCGTGGCGTCGTGACCCGCATCCGGAATTGGCGGCTGTTTACGAAACGATTAAGCTTGAAGGTTCAAGCCTTGACCAGGTGAAGCGGATGCAGTGCCTGATCGCTGGAAACCCGAATCACATCGAAAGCAAGATCGCGTTGGCGCGCGTGACTCTGGCGGCGGATTTATGGGGCGAGGCGCGTCGCCATCTCGAGGCAGTGATCGAAACTGTTAAAGATGAAGCTGGTAAAGACGCGAATGTTGGGGCCCGGGTCAATCGATTAATGGCGGACATCGAATTAGCCGAACATGGCGATGGTGCGGCGGCGGGACGATGGCTTGCGAAGGCGTCGCAACCCGATGAGTCCTGGATGTGTGAAGCGTGCGGCGTGGATCATGGCGTGTGGCACGCCATATGTGGACATTGCGGTGGATTTGATACGTTACGGTGGCGGATACCGCGGAACCTGCCCCATGGATCCCTCCCGAAGACCGTGGATCCGACTGTGGTCCCAACCGTGGCTCCGGCTGTGGACGCCAAACTCGCCCCGTCATAAAGGAGGCAAAGAAAAGGCCGGTGAATTGGAGGTTTGCCGGCTCAGATCAGGGAGAAGTTACATGTCGTCCGTAGACTGTGACATCATAATGTCAGCGAAGTGGGCGTCGCGCTATGATGCAGATCTCACGCCGAAAAATTAATTTTTCGACTGATGAAATAGCGGCGTACCCTATCCCACAAAGGCCGGTACCGACTCCGGCGACCCCCGTACAATTCACCTATTCTCTCATCGTGCGTTGCGCGAAAGAGGGGCATATGTTTCGCGTAAATAGGTCGCCTTAGCTCAGCTGGTAGAGCATCGCATTCGTAAGACAATGTTCGACCATTTTTTCTTAGAGAATCATAGAGTTTCATCGGAATTTTTCTCGTGTGAATGATATGTGAATATGATTTTTGCTGTTTTGTGAGGAAATATATGACAGAATGAGAAGAAATCTTGCATCTGATGTAACAATAGATTATTAGAAAAAAAGTGCCGCCTTAGCTCAGTTGGTAGAGCATCGCATTCGTAGTTTTATATTGCGTCCTCATTGGGAAACCTTTGGGTGAACACTCATCAAAGTCGGGGAAACCTGTAAAATGGCAATCCCGAGCGAAGTCCCGAAAGGGAAACGTGTAGAGACTTGACGGTGGGAATCTAACCCGACTTCGGTTGGTATGATTAAGAGAAAGTCCAGCGCACGAACATTTCCCACATGGGGAGATGGCAACGAAAGTTGTAGTGTGATGAATGCGGGGGTCACAAGTTCGAGTCTTGTAGGCGGCACCACTACTATCCCCGTCGTACTTTTCTAGTTAAGGAACCTTTTGTTCAGAACAAGATATCACTTGCACAGCTGTGCAAATGGTCAATCGGGGTCAGACAATTTTAGGTCGTTTATTAAACGACTTTACGGAAACATTCCTTCACACACATTCTCAGTGATCTTCTTAGCCCTGCGTTTAAATCGACCAATTAAGGATGAAATAACCTTATCGTCATTCTCGTTGGTATCATCATCAGGATTAAGAGGTGCGAGGTAGGTCTGTTATACAGATTTATCAACGGCGACCATTGGGGCGTTGGGTAAACCAGAGCGGTTGATTGGTAGGTTTGCGGTAAAGGAGAAAGTCGTTGTATGAAAAAATGATTCTTCCGTCACGTGGACAGTAAGGTGAAGAGGTGGAGCTAGTATGATTGAGTGGTGGAATATGACTGATGGCGTGGAGGGAATGGCGTGGTGGGATATGATATTTATTTTTGTGATATGGGGAGTTCTGTGGTGGTACATTACTGATAAAATACCCGGCAAATATAAAACACCAAACCCAGATCAATCACCAAGTCCATATAACAAATTAATGCACGGAATGTTTTGGTATCGTAACCGTTCTTCTGCTTTTAGAAAATGGGACGGTTGGCCGAATGCACGAAAACGTGGGCTCTGGACGGTTGCAAACATAGGGTTGTTTTTGTTTATTTTTTTCACCTACCTGTATTGCATGAGACTGATATCGTTATGACCCCCAATACGTCGAGCATCAAAGGTGATCCTTCCACCACACGAAATACAGAAAACCCCTCTGGATTAACAATGGGGTTACAAAAGGGTGCCCTCAACGTTTTCATTCAGACCCTTTTTACTTGTCCGTCACGAACAATCCGTGCGACCATTTTTCCATGAAAAATATAACCATCGTCATCTGCCTGACGATTGCCGTTATTCTTTGAAGTGCGGGGACTGGCTGCTGAACTAATTCCCCATGCCCATCATCTTCTGGCGTTCTGACGCAGAATGATTCTTCATAAATTTCTCATGAGAAACTTTTTGGAGATTATCCTATGAGTATGACGAACAAGACGGCTCAGCACCGTGCTAGCACCTTCTCGTAGAGGAGTTTTGCGACTGCTTCCACCATCTTCGGGGGAGGCATTCTAGTCTTCCTGCAATGATTTCATTCATATCACGAAGGGTGAGACAAGCCAGTGGCTATTAATTACACGTGTGTAATTGGTCAGTTCACAGGTGCTGTTTTCCTGACACGGGTCTATAATTTATTTAGATTTAATAATCGGTTAGGGGCCTTAGGGTCATAGTAAATGAAGAATGACGCATCAAAATAACTTGAACAGGAAATTCATAAAAATGAAAATCTATGACGCAAATATGGAAGTAGGTGAAACTACTCCAAAGGAGTGGTTGAAAGACGCATACCAGAGAATTGACGCAGCATTAGAACCCTTGATGAATTTGGGAATAACAAAAGACGAAATAAAAGAATTGGAAGATTACCTAAAAAATACTGATGATGAGATAGGAAAATCAATATGGTTGATTGCAGAAAATACTACATTATTACCTGTTGACCGATAAATTACAGACGAAGAAAGAAAATCAGGAAAAATTGATTTCTCCTAGATACGATAAGAAGAACGGCACATCAAAATGACTTGAACGGATAATTCTTGTGTTAATTTTAGAAAACCTACCAAATAATCCCCTAATACCCTTATCCATTTTATCTCCACAAAAAAACAAACCAGATTCAAAATCTTTAGTTAATGAAAACCTAGAATTTGTAATAAAGAAATGGAATAAGAAATCTGTCTCCAAGAATGAAGGGATTTAATTATGGACGATCATAACCTTAATTCATATCAGCTTGATAAATGGAAACAATTAGTAAAGTCTATAGGTGAGGAGCTTGGAAATCTTGCAATGTATAATTGGGTTGAGTCACACCTAACCAATAAAGACGGACTTACAGAAAAAGATTTAGAGGGTCACCAACAAGAGAAATTAAAAGAGTTACGTTCCAAGATTATTAATAGTAGAAGTACCGAAGAGTTTTGTGAGTGGATTCTTGGTAAGAAGGTATCTACAGAAACATTAGAGTTTAGAAAGAGTATTACTCATAGTGATGGGGGAGATATATAGAAACAATATGATAGTAATCTTGGTTTTATAACGGTGCTGAAACCTACTGAGAAATTAATCGTAAATCAGTCAAAGGTTTTTACTATCTGATATAACTGCGACAATTCGGCACAGTTTCATTTTATTTTTAATATTTCTTCGAAATGCGCCAGCAAAACGTATAAGTAAGCTTGTAGGGTTTTTATGAAACATTAGATTTCATAGAGCATTACTAAAGGGATGAATTAACAATCCCATCAAAATAAGGAATATGGAAATGAACCGTATCCAGAGCATCAAGACCTTCTTGGAAGATTATAAATCCTTAAATCCTTATCTAAAAAACCTTACTGAAGATGGTTATCATCATTACCAGATGGAACTCATTCAAGAGTACATCAAGATGAGTCATCACCCATATCCAAATGAATATCTGCACCCCTCCTAAATAGTCAGGACAGGGCCCGTCAGGGTTTCTCCAAGTTATATTTGTCTGACAATGAAACGATCAAGTTTCTTATTGGGCCCTGTCTTTTCATAGGATGGGATCACCATGAACAACAAGATTGATGCACTTATAAAACAATACAAAAAAGAACCAGGGGTCGAGAACCAGATATCCATTTTGGTTGCTGCACGATTGGAAATTGACCAGTTACATAAGACCCTTGCGAAGACGATTCCATGAGTGAATCCCTTACTGACGCCTTACACAAGATTGAGGGTTTGGTGACCGATGCACTGGGAAATCGACATTCCACATTCAGTGTGAAGTTCCCGTATCAAGTATCGTTTACTTTTCCCGAAGGTGATCACAACACCACCATCACCATAGAAACCACCTCTGAAGCCTTACGATATGGCCGGGATGAGCAGGACATTTTCTTGCAAATGCAACTGGACCAGGATCACGGCAGATCAACGTATGCAAAACACATCATCGATTGGGGCAGTGCAAGATTGTATAATATCGACCCCAAGGATGTATCCATTACATACGGTGACAAACTTCAAATCGATTTAATGACGGATGACCAGATAGATGAATTCAGAGAGGCTTGTCTCGATGATGAATGATTTTGACCTCATCATGGCTCAACTGAATAAACCCTCATTTCAACCAAGAACGGGTAAATGGGTAACTCTTCCAG
>JAPKDL010000038.1 GCA_028822585.1 Alphaproteobacteria bacterium
GCCCGAAATGAGCCCTTGGGACACCGTTGAATTTGCGCATATGGCGCTTCGCCTGGCTCCAGAAATTCTTAATCCCGCTGATGTGGTTTTACTTGTCGGCAAATAATTCCGAATGGTTGATCCGGAAGCGATGGAAGTCCGACATATCAAGCACGGTGTAGCCCCGCCAACCATCTGTATAGACGATGCTGTCAGGTACAGTCTTGTGCGCCATGATTGGGAACCCGGTAGAAATCAGTACCAACGACACCGATGAGCTAGACATAATTATTGACGATGTTCTGGTGGACACCCTTTATCATGAATTAGTTCATGCATTGGTTGATGTTTTGAAATTGTCCATCACCGGCAAGGAAAAAGATGCTGTAGATAATTTGTCAACCTTGATGTTAATTAAAATATGGAGGGGTTGAACAAATTGCTATCGATGCAGGCGAGTTTTTCGATCCTGAATCGTTACAAGCGGACGAAGTAACCGAAGCGAATTTATTTGGCGAACATCCACTAGAGAAGCAAAGACACTTCAATATACTGTGCCTTATTTATGGCAGAAGTCCACGAAAAGGAAAAATTTTATTTGAGGATCTGGATATTTCGGAAGGACGAGCAGCCATCTGCGTTGAAGAATTCACCAAGCACCAGTCTGCCTGGATCAGAATATTAGCGCCGTATAAAGGATAACGTCTCTATCCGGTGATGTGATCCCTGGAATTTAAGGGGACACTAACATTTCTTGGCCGCTCACCCTTACATCGGCGGTGGGTCCGCGGCGATGACTTCTTCCGCCAGACTTATATCGACACAAGACTCATAGGACGCGCCAACTTTAAACAATCCGCCAGAAATGCCGCCGACTTTCAACCGATGAAAACCGTCGCGCGGCAGGATCGGGTTGACGCCCCACAAGCCGAGCGATTTGTAGCGCGTGACGCACGCGGCCAGCGTTTCCTGGGGAATATCCGGGAAGAAATCTTCGACGGCGGCGGCGATGGTCGCGCCGTCCGACGCATGCAGCCATTTTTGCACCCGGTATAGGGCGCGGGTCATCGCCAGCATCTGGTCGCGTTTGGTCTCCAACGTGCGTCGCACTGTGCTGAGCGTGGTGTAGCTGGTCGCGCCCCGGCTGGCGGCGGTGAACCAGATGTGACCGGCGCCTTCAGCTACCAGTTGTTCCACATAGGGTTGGAAGATTTGAATGGCGTCCACCTCACCCGCGCGCAGGGCGTCAGCGTTTTTCGCCATGCTCGGCCCCACGACCCGGTCGACCTTGTCCGGATCCAGACCGGAGCGGCGCAAATCCTCCTGCAGGCATAACCAAGGTGTGGTGACCTCGGCGACCGAGCGGAAGCTCACAGACATTAAATCCGCGTGGCTGTAATTGGATCGGGGTTCACGCCCAACGACGAAGAACGGGTCGCGGGTAATAATTTCGCAAAAACTGACAATCTCGCAATCAGGGTGCGTGTCATAGGTTTCCTGAATGCGCATGGGACCGCCCCAGGATACATCTGCTTTGCCATTCATTAGTCCTGCCACGGTGTCCGCCGCCGTGGCCGTGACCATTTCAACGTCGACGCCCTCGGCACCATAAGCGTCCAGCGCATGGGCCGCATAAAACGGCGTGTAGAAGACGCCCCGAAAGGGCTCGTACAAAATTAGCGACATGATGTTGGGCCTATGAAATTTAAAACTGAAGACGAAAATGCACAACGGTTGTTCAAGCTTAGTGCAATCGCGAAGGCTGAACAAACCCGTCTCCGGCCCCCTAAATGCTAACAACCAATCCATCATACGCGCAATCCTGCAGAACGGTGTCCACATGCGCAAACATTATCGGGTCCATATGTGTCAAAATCATACGGTTCGCATCAAAGTCTTCCGGGTGCTCCACTATATCTGAGTAGTTCATGTGAAATGACACGGATTTGTCATTGGCGTAACATTCGGTGCTGTCGTGGCGACAATCGCATGTTCCCACGCCACATCCATTTCCACAATCGTCAGGTCGAATTTTGGCGTCATGGCCTCCAAGCCAGGAACCAAGGCCGTTCCAATTTCCGCGAGGCATTGTTTCGTGTCGCGCGGCCCAGCGATGATAAGCGGCGCCGTCCGTTTAGCGCCCAGCATTGCGTCCGGCAGTAAAACGTCACGCGCCACAGTAATCTCATGCAGATACGTCAACACCACCGCGTCTATGGAATTGGTCGGAATGCTCAGTTAATTGAGCGCAATCAGACTGGACGCGCCAAAACCCACTGCCACGCGATACCCCGGTGCGTCCAGCAGGATACAGGTTTGAAACCACACGCCGCTGCCAAACGTGTCGCCAGACTCTACTAATGTCACATCTACCAACTCTACACTCTTCATCTGCGGCGACGCGCGCCTTTTCCTAAGCCCTGTTTTGAGGCATACTTTTCCACGAATTTCGGAAAGGGCCAATCATGAATCTCGGCATTACCCAACTATCACCGGTGATAGGCGCGGAAGTTAACGGCGTCGACATCACCAAGCCGTTGGAAAACGATGCGTTCGCGGCTGTGCATCAAGCACTACTGGATCATATCATTCTGGTGTTCCGCGATCAGCCTCTGGATGACGATGCGTTGATGGCTTTGGGCCGCCGGTTTTCGACCTTGGTGATCCATCCTTTCATAATGCCAAATACGGACCGGCCGGAAATTGTTGCAATTATGCGCGACCCCGGCGACACAACGATCGTCGGGGAGGATTGGCATTCCGACACCACACATATCGCAACGCCGCCGATGGGCGCCGTCCTGCACGCCATCGACGTTCCGCCAAGAGGCGGCGACACAATATTCGCCAGTCAATACGCCGCTTATGAAGCCTTATCCGACGGCATGAAAAAAATGCTGGCCGGACTTAACGCCGTACATGACGACACCCACGTGGCTGGCCCCAAGTCGGGCAAAAATAATACTCGCGCCAACAAGGTCCGCGACGGCGCCAATTGGCGTCCCACCTCTAACGTGCACCCCGTGGTGCGTACGCATCCCGAAACCGGGCGCAAATGTCTGTTTGTCAACCGCTCCTACAGCCATCGTTTTGAGAACATGACCGAGGCGGAAAGTGAGCCTTTGCTATCTTTTTTGCTTGAGCATGGAAACCGACCGGAATTCACCTGTCGGGTGCGTTGGACTCCTGGAACTACGGTCATATGGGACAATCGTTGTATGAAGCATATCGCGGTCAATGATGTCACTGAGCACCGCCGCGTCATGCGCCGCGTTCAAATGACCGGCGACAAACCTTTTTAACCTGAAAGCAAAATTGTGACCCCCGAAGACATTATCGCCCATGCTCCGCTTGAATTAACCTTGGCGCAACGCGAAGCTTATTTCACCGACGGCTTCATGGTGGCCAAAAGCTTTTTCACCGAAGACGAACTGGATGGATTACGGGAACTATCGGAGCGCTTTCTAGAGCAAAGTAAAGCCATCAGCGTCTCCAATGAGGCATATGATCTAGGTTTCAACCACACTCCCGACCACGTCCATGTCCGACGCCTAAAAAAACCCGTGGACCGGCATCCGGATTTCTGGACCTTCGCCAGCCAATCCCGCCTGACCGAAGCCGCGGCTGATCTGGTCGGTCCCGACGTTAAATTTCACAGTTGCAAGCTCAACTACAAATGGCCCGGCCCTGACGATTTGGTAAAATGGCATCAGGATATTCTAGCCTGGCCGCATACGAATTACAGTCCGGTTACGCTGGGCGTCTATCTCGATGACGTCACGACGGAACACGGCCCACTGGCCTGCATCCGAGGCAGTCACGATCGCGAACTGTTTTCCCATTACGATGCAGACGACGCGTGGAGCGGCTATATTTCCGACGATGATATGGCGAAGGTTGATTTGGAACAATCCGTCGAATTGACCGGCCCCGCAGGTTCCCTGGTGGCCGTGAATTGCCGGACAATTCACGGATCTCAACCCAACTTTTCCGCTAAAACCCGTCCACTCCTGCTGTATGTCTATAGTTCCGCTGACGCATTCACGTGGATGCCGGCGCCCTCCCCCACCACAAAAACGGGTGAGATCGTGCGCGGGACAACCGCCAAATACGTCCACATGGATCCTCGTCCCTGCCTGGTGCCGCCGAACTGGGACAAAGAAGGCTATGGGTCTATTTTCGCGTCACAAAAGGTGTCTAAAGCGACGGAATAACGTCGCTACACAGTCTCATTCCTTTTTCGAGCGTGGCTTAAGGCGCTTTCCCAGGCGGCTTCCGTCGCAATTTCCCTTGTCCAAGGTCGCATGACGGAGGCGGCTTGTGCGTCCCTTAAGTATCTCTCCAACGGGAATTGTTTGAGCAAGGCGCGGCCGCCACAGACCCGGATGGCTTCCTGCGCCACATCCACCACTCCGCGTTGCACCATGACATGGGCGGCGCGCGCGCGTTGCCGAATTTCATGGGTGGGTTTCAATTTGGCTTCGGACACAGACCTCAGATAAAGTGCCCGCGTCACTTCGACCTTAAACAACATATCGGCGATGGAATTGCCCATTACGGGCCCAATAATATCTTTCGCCGGCGCGCCCGGCGCGCCCCCCGTCAGATAATCCAATGTGTAGGCATAGGCGGCTTGCATGACGCCCAAAAAGGTTGCCGAAAACAACAACGGCCCATGCGCCGAGGTCAAATAAAGCGCGCCGAAAATACCCGGGGGTAATATTTCACCGCTATCAGGAACAAAAACATCTTTCAACACCATGGATCTGCTGACGGTCGCACGCATGCCGATGGGATCCCAGTCACCGGAAAAGGTCACGCCTTCCGCGTCCCGCGGAACTTTTAAATAAAGCGTCCGTTCGACGAAAGCACCATCGACATTAAGGATGGCTGGCGTCGCGAAATAATCGGCGGCGTCGGACAGTGATACAAAGAATTTTCGTCCGTTGAGCCGATACCCACCCTCGACCTTGTCCGCCGTCGTGCCGAACCGCCGGCCCCCGACAGTGAAGATTTGATCGGTTTCGCCTTCTTCCACAGGCTCGCTGTGCGGTTGTCCGTAAAAAACACCCTTTTCAACAACTTCACAGAAATTAAACGCGCGCAATTCCGCATGTCGGGCGCGTTTTTCGTCGCTCATATCCTGGACGTCCGCCATCTCGCCCATCATCAACATGGTCAAGCAATGCATATTAAAGGTCAGCGCCGTCGATGCGTTTCCCTGGGCGATCTGCTCCGAGACCAGGCAGTAGGTTTCAAGGTCGGCGCCGAGCCCGCCAAATTCTTCGGGGATGCACAGACCCAAAAACCCTGCATCCCGCAAATCGTCGTAATCCTCGAAGGGAAATTGGGCTTTACGATCAAATTCAGCCGCGCGTGGTTCAAAGCAGTCCATCGCGAGTTCCCTCGCCTTGTAGATAAGTTTCTGTTGGCGTGGCGTCGGCTGCATGTCCATTTAGTTTCTCCTCGTGGTCTAACCGAAGCACTTGAAATCCAAGCATTTCGATCAGGCCACCAACCTATCAATTTGGCGGGCAACTGATCAAAAGGGATAGGAAATATCCATTTTGGCTGCACCACTGGTGATAAAACGCTTCAAACATTCGGACCCCAAGCGCTTCGATCAAACCATTATTCAAGCGCATGGTCACGTGTCATCATGTCTCAAGCTTAGCGATGCGAATTGAATTTACCCCGAAATTTCAACTATATTCTGGAAGCTTAAATTATTTTTTACGTGGCCCCATGAACTTGACGGCGATAGAAACACCCGCCGCATGGCGGAGATCGGATTTGGAGTCGGATTACGGTTGGGTCTTTTCCATTGACGACGCCGCACGGGCGCACCTCGCCCAAATCATTAAAGCTACGTATGTCGCCTATAAGCCACTCTTTGAATATACCCAGGAAGACTTTGATCTTGGTCCAGCCTGGACCACAATTGCCACCGCTATTAAAGAAGTCCATCACGGTCACGGTCTTTCGCTCGTGCAAGGTCTACCACACGACGGGTTGAGCGAGCAGGAGTTCAACTCATGAACTGGGTCATCGGTTTGCATACCGGGGTGGCCCGTCCGCAAGGACCTGTCTCACAGTATATTTCAGAAGTCCACGACGCCGGCATTAATTATGAAGCACCAGAACAAAAGAGCTTGTTGTGCCGCCTCTGGCTGGTGTTGCCAGATTCCGCGCGGTTACCAGATAGTTGGGGGGACTTTTACCGACCCATGGAGCCCTGCATGGTGCGTGGCGGCAGGCAGGACCATAAACATGACGAGCTCTGCCGCGCGTTTGAACGCCGTCAGGCCACAAATATGGGATTGTCAACTACTCCCGAAGCCAGCAGTTCGCAAATTTCGAAAGTCTTCTAATAATGTCCCCTCAATTACCAATGCTCTTTACGCCTCTCACGATCCGGGGGCATCGTTTGAAAAATCGCATTTTTTCAACGGGCCACATGACGGTCATGCTGAAGAACGGCAATCCAAGCGACCGGATGGTCGCTTACCATGAGGCAAGAGCGGCTGGCGGGGCCGGACTTATCATCATTGAGGCGGCGCGCGCACACCCGTCAGGCAACAGCAGTCGGCCGTCAATCCTCGCCTATCAGGACGATTGCATTCCTGGATATCGCCGCATCTCAGACGCCTGCCACAAATATGATTGCCGAGTTTTTGGGCAGCTCACCCACCCTGGCCGCGAAATGAGCGAAGCGCCGGATGGCACATTCGCCGTCGCTCATGCGCCCTCGGCGTCACCGAATGAACGCTTTCATGTGACGCCGCGCGAAATGCCGACCGCCATGGTCAAAGAAATTGTCGACGGGTTCGGCGAAGCGGCAGCGCGGTTGCGCCAAGCAGGACTCGACGGCGTCGAGGTGATTGCAAGCCAGGGATATCTGCTGTCCCAGTTTCTCAATCCAAGGGTCAATCGGCGAACGGACAAATACGGCGGAGATCTCACCGGACGCCTAACTTTCGTTCGCGAAGTTCTAACTGCAGTTCGCACCGGCGCCGGTGAAGATATGGTCATCGGCATGCGCATTTCCGGCGATGAAATGGAACATGAGGGCCTTGAAGCGAGCGACATCGTGGACATCGTAACCGCGCTCGCCAACAGTGACGCGCTGGACTACGTTAACGTAACAGCGGGCACCTCCGCAGGGCTGGCCGGATCGGTTCATATCGTCCCGCCAATGGCGGTGGAACATGCCTATACCGCCCCTTTCGCCGCCGCCATCAAAGCCAAAGTGACAATACCCGTCTTCGTGGCGGGACGGATCAACCAACCGCAAATCGCCGAACAAGTGCTCGGGAACGGCCAGGCGGATATGATTGGCATGACCCGAGCAATGATCAGCGATCCGGACATGCCTAAAAAAGCCAAAGCGGGACGACTGGACGATATCCGCGCCTGTATCGCATGCAATCAGGCATGCATCGGACACATGTTGCGAGGATTCCCGATCTCTTGCATTCAACATCCCGAAACAGGCCGTGAGCTTGAATTTCGTGACCTCCGGCCCATCGCGACGCCACGGCGCATCGTTGTCGTTGGCGGGGGACCAGGGGGCATGAAAGCCGCCGCAATCGCCGCCGAACGAGGGCATGACGTTACCTTGTATGAGTCGTCTTCGCGTCTAGGGGGACAGGCCAATCTGGCGCAGATATTGCCAGGCCGCGCCGAATTTGGCGGCATCATCACGAACTTAAAGCGGGAATTGCACGCCGCAGGCGTCAACATTTTAACCGGGAAACCGGTCAACCGCCGCCTGATTGACGACCTTCAGCCTAATGCGGTCATCGTTGCTACCGGGGCCACGCCCTATCTTCCGGAAATAGACGGCGCGGAAGACGCCCATATACTCAATGCGTGGCAGGTCATTCTGGGGCAAGGAAACCCCGGCGCCGATGTTGTCGTTGCCGATTGGCGATGTGACTGGGTCGGCATGGGCGTCGCGGAAAAACTCGCCCGCGACGGTTGCCGGGTGCGCCTTGCAGTCAACGGCATTACGGCCGGGCAGATGATCCCGCAATATGTGCGCGACAAATGGCTGGGCGATCTCCATCGACTAGGTGTCGAAGTCATTCCCTATACGCGACTTTATGGTGCCGATGGCGACACCGTCTATCTGCAACAAACGACCAGCGGTGAGGCAATTTTATGCGAAGGCGTCGACACATTAGTTACCGCCTATGGACACAAATCAAGCACCAGCCTGGAAGCGGGCCTGGAAGATTGGGTGGGAGACGTTCATGTCATCGGTGATTGCCTGGCGCCACGCACCGCCGAAGAGGCTGTGTTGGAAGGCTTGCGTGCGGGAAACGTGGTGTAGTGCAATTAGGGAAACGGACCACGCTCGTCTACGGACACCGCCGGAAAGTGCTCATAAACTTCGGCAAATTTTAGAACAATACGAAGTCAAAGCATGGCGAATGAGCCCGTGGAATGGCTCGAAGAACACGGCCTTGCGCGACATGGCGATATATTTTCAGATAACGGCGTGGGGCTGACCCTGCCACACCTTTCAGAAGATGATTGCAAGAAATTAGGGCTCAATCTGGTGGGCCGCCTGAGGATGCAAGAGGCCCTGGAAACATTCACGCTACCAAAGCCCCTGGCCTAGTCTGATTTTGTCATCGGCCGGGGACGCGCGCTATCGGCGTGGGAACTAGAAAGCCAGGGGCCGGAATAAAAATCATAGTTACAGCGCCTGCGCAACGTCGCCACCCACGCAGGCCTAAAGCCGATCGTGAGAGAAAATCATCCGACCCTGGCGAATTCGAAGATCAGCATTGATTTAACACGCGCACGGTTAAGCCCTACTGGCCTGATATGTCGGGCGGTCGCCTTTGATGGTGACGCGGTGACCCTTGCGTTCTTCCGGCCAATAATCCCACATCGCCAGATGTTGCGCACAGCGATTGTCCCAGAAAGCGACCGCGTTCTCCGTCCATTTGAACCGCACCTGGAATTCCGGCTTTTCCACATGATCAAACAAAAATCCTAATAGAGCCGCGCTTTCACCATCGGTCATGTCGTTGATCTTCGTCGTGAAGGTTCGGTTGACGAACAACGCCTGGCGCCCCGTCAATGGATGCGACCTCACAATTGGGTGGCTAGAGAAGGGAAACACCTTGCTCGTATCTTCGACCCCACGATCCGCGTAACGGTTACGATACACGTGTTCAGACGCATGTATGGCCGTCAGTTCGCACAGGAAACTCTTCATCGTGTCCGACAAGGCGTCAAAGGCCGCATACATGCTAGCGAAGATTGTATCACCACCGTTTGTCGGTAATTGATGCAATTGCAATATCGTGCCCAACGGCGGCTCTTCATCACATGACACATCAGAATGCCAGGCATCGCCATTGGAGATGACCGAATCCTTGTGCGTGTGAATGACAAAAATTCCAGGGTTTTCCTTTAGGGTCGGCGCGGCGGGGTGAACGTGCAAGGGTCCAAAATATTCCCCCAGGCGGACTTGCGCCTCCGGCGACATTTTCGCCTGATCCCGAAAAAACAACACCTGCCGATCCGCCAGCGTCTCGTTCAGGATATTGAAGTCTTCCTCGCTCAAAGGCTGGCTCAAATCCAAGCCACTTATTTCCGCCCCAATCGCCGGAGTGACAGGGGTGATCGTCAACAAATTTCGCGCCATGACCGTCTCCTAAAATCTAATTTTATAGTGAGCCATCGAATTTTGGGAATGTCCAGAAAACAGCCCCCTTGACCGGCAATACATCGCACCCAACAATTGGCACAACAATTTTCATACCAAAGGGGTCGTCATGAATAATTTTGATCTGGAAGGCCGGGTGGCCATCATCACCGGCGGCAATGGCGGTATTGGCTTGGGGATGGCCGAGGGCATGGCTCGCGCGGGCGCGACAATCGTGATCGCGGGTCGCAACGCAAACAAAGGCACCAAAGCGGTATCAACACTAGAAACATTGGGCGCGACAGCGTCATTTATAACGCTCGACGTAACAGACGAAGCCGCGTGCCACCAACTTATTGACGATACAGTGTCCACACATGGACGTCTTGATGTCCTCGTCAACAACGCGGGCACAAATATCCGCAAGGAACCGGAAGAATACACCGTAGCCGAATGGCGATTCGTCCTGGACACCAATTTGACCAGCGCCTTCGTGTGTAGCCAGGCCGCCTATGCCGCCATGAAAAAGTTGGGTGGCGGGAAGACATCCGGCGGCGGCAAGATCATCAATATCGGCTCCATGTTTTCCCTGTTCGGCGCGTCCTTTTCCACCGCCTACGCGGCCAGTAAAGGCGGCATGGTGCAAATGACAAAAGCGATGGCGTGCGCTTGGGCGAAGGACAACATTCAAGTCAACACGGTTCTTCCTGGGTGGATCGACACCGAATTGACCCGCGGCGCACGACAGGATGTCGAAGGCTTGCATGAACGCATCGAAGCGCGAACGCCTGCCGGTCGGTGGGGACGCCCCGATGAATTCGCTGGAATTGCGGTCTTTTTGGCGGGAAGCGGGTCGGACTTTGTCACCGGCGCGGTTATTCCCGTCGATGGCGGGTTCGCCGCGCAAGGTTAAACGCGACGACGAATTATTCGATACTGGGGCGAAACGTGAGAGTCAGGGAGAAGGAGACGCTGAATGCAGATCACCGCAAATGACCGTCAAGACAGCATTCAAATTAAGCCTTTAGCTGCATCCATCGGCGCTCCGGTTCGAGGTGTAGACTTTGGTGGATGACCTTAACCGTGGGATAGTCGGTGGTTGCGGGGGCACGCAAGCACTTACACCGAACAAATCCGAAATGGAAAAAACGTTCGGCTAATCTTGTGACTATCGATGCTATATTAGAAGGACTTAAACACCATGCCTGTATGGGGGTGTACTGAGTCTCCGTCCACCGCCCCAGCCTCAATCATCTTGCCGAAAGCCTCCTTCGCGGCATCAGAGGCTGCATCCATTGTTGCTTGATCAGGGTACTTGGCGATGACTACGCCCTTACCATTTCCGTAAGATACCAAATCAATAAAGTCGGCACCTACACCTTCCAGTAGATCACGCATGCTCTCTGCGATCTCCCCTGCTTTGTCCATATCAGATGCCGCAAACCTTGTGATCCTGTATACTGCCATGTCTATTCCCTTGTTTAATTAGTTTATTGCGGATTACTCCGCGCAACAACGTTTAGTCCTTGAAGGAGTAGGTTATGACCCCGCTGTAGCGAGTGAAAAACCCGTCCGTTACTATAACATACACCCATCCGGTGCTGTCAGACAAAATGCCCAGAATGTTCGAAAATCCATAAAATAAAATAAGTTGGATACAAATAATGATTTGGGGTGTCGTTTAAAAAGACGTGAGTGGGGGCCACATCCATTGGATGGTATTCCATACGGGATAATCAGGATTGATTTCATGCGCCTGTGTGCGTCGCCAAACGCATTTCTGTTATGCGGCATATCCCTTTTGAAAATCAGCACTCCAGCTCACCCCCACACTTCCAAGAAGAAAACGGCAAGGGTTCTGGCAGGGTGTTCTCTGGCGGGTTTTAGCGGGGCACCTTTGGCCCGGCCAATCCGGTCCGAAACGTGTTGCATGGCCAGCTTTGGTAAGCGCCGCAAAGTTAGTTTGATTCACTATTAAGTCCTTCCGCTCACGAGGTTGGCCCTTCAAAAGTAACTACGGGTCCTTATCCGAGGGGGTTAGCCCTGATCCATGGACCGCGCACCATCCCGAAACTTTGCGACAGAACCCTCTTTTATTCATTTTTCGTCTCTGCATCGCTGAGAACGTTTGAGCGCTCCCGGTACCCTTGCCAAATGAAGACCAGTATCACGATCAAAAGCCCCGGCAGATAGAACCAATGCTTGCTAATACGCTCTTTCGTCGAGGTCGCGTCCAGCACTGTCATACCGTTGGACAGTCCCGCCTTGGCACCTGGGCCTGCGAACTGTGTTAACGTCAGCTGCAGCCCCCGATCCTGCATCAGCGATGGTTGTGCCGTAACGCCCAAGGCTTCCCAGGATATGGCCGCGCCTACCACGTCTTCGCTGTCAATCGTTACGGTCCGCTCGTCGCCGAATGCTGTAATAATACTCAATGTCACGCGGTTTTCATCAACGCCTTGCTCGAACCTTTCAATAGCCACTGCATCGCGGACCTTGGGAACCACCTGGTCTAGCAGCAGCTCTGGCACAAACAGGATAATTGTGGCCACACCCAACAGGCCATATTCAAGCAGGGTCAATTTTACGCGCATATAACCTTGGGTGATTGCGGTGAATGAAAGAACTGCAATCAGGCTCATGGTGAACACAAGAATCCCGATGAACCAACTGTCCACACCGATCAACAACAGCTCGGCATTGAACAAAAACACAAATGGTAGGATGGCGGTGCGCGAGGAATACCAGAATGCCTGAAACCCGGTTTTGATCGGGTCGGCCCGGCTGATACTTGCCGCCGCATAGGACGCAAGCCCAACCGGCGGCGTTACATCCGCCATCAAGCCAAAGTAAAAGCAGAACAAGTGAATAGCGACTAAATGGAATTCAAACCCGGCCGCCAGACCGGAATTGGCGACAATGCCCGCCATCAATGTGGATACGATCAAATAATTTGCCGTGGTCGGCAAACCCATGCCAAGAATGATCGATAGAACGGCCGTGGCGATCAGGATCATAAAGATGTTGTCTCCGGCGATTGCCGTCAAGATTTCCTGCAGTGCGTTTGACAGGCCGCTCGCGCCGATGGAGCCCATTACCAACCCGGCGGCGGCAACGGCGATGGACACGGTTATCATGTTGCGCGCACCTGCAAGCAGTCCGTCCCAGATTACCACTGCGGTTTTCCAGATGCTGACAAACACAAAATTCTTTGTTCCACGACCGTGTGCTGCCAGTAACCGTTCGACCAAGAACACCGCCAGTAGCGTCAGGATGCTGAAAAACACGGCCCTGTCAGGCGATTTCAACAACACCGTCAACGCAAAGATCAGCACGAATATGGGGATTAGATAATGCCAGCCCTTTTTCAACAGCTCCATGGCCCGTTCCGCCCGCCCGGCCGGCTGTAGGCCCAGCTTCAAGGCTTCCAGATGCACAATGTAAAACAGCGCGATATAGGAAATTATTGCCGGAATGAAGGCGTGTTTGACTACGTCAAAATACGGGATGCCCAGAACTTCGGCCATCACAAACGCCGCCGCCCCCATGATCGGTGGCATGAGTTGACCATTGACCGACGAGGCTACCTCGATGGCCCCCGCCTTTACCGCAGGATAGCCGTTTTTCTTCATGATCGGGATCGTAAACGTGCCGGTCGTCACAGTATTGGCAATCGAAGAGCCCGATATCATGCCGGTCATGCCTGAAGCTAAAACCGCTGATTTCGCCGGGCCACCGCGCATGTGGCCGACACTGGCAAAAGCAATATCGATAAACCATTTCCCGGCCCCGCCCTTGTCAAGCAACGCGCCAAACAAGACGAACAGAAAAATGGTTTTCACCGACACGCCAACCGGAATACCGAATATGCCCTCTTGCCCGTACCATTGTGTGGTTACGTAGCGCAAAGGACTAACTTTGGATAAGCCAAAGGGTTCGGGCAGAGCGTGATTGTAAAGCGAGTAGGCAATGAAAAACATGCCTATAACGGCAAGCGGAAGACCAACAGCACGCCGTGCGGCCTCCAGTATAATCGCAATCGCAACCCATCCCAGAATGAATTCAAACGGAATTTCACCGAGAATTGGAACCGTCATCGGTCGGGTTGCGCCGGTGGTTCCGATAATTTCACTGAAATATGTCGCCTGCCAAAAGCAGGCCAGAATGATGATTGCTGCAAGTACGTAGTCGTACCAGGGAATTTTTCGCAGCCCGACAGCCCGTTTTCCACCGGTAAAAAGGAGAAAACATAAAGACGTGCCAAAGGCCACATGGGCCGCGCGTGCGTAAATGTCGTTGATGATGCCAAAGCCAGTTTGGCTTGCCAACATCGGCCCCAGCCCTGACGATAAATAAAGTTGAAACAGCGACCATGAAGCAAGCATGGTTATGGTCAAAACATGCGCCCGACCGCTCAGCTGAACCTCACCGCTTTCCCGGGCCAGCGCCTGATCCACGCTTTCGGTTGAGTGGGTTCCCTGCTCGGTATTTGTCACGCCAATTTTCGTCCCTCAAAATAAAAATGCACCACCGAAACGTCTCGGTTCCGATGGCGCAAAATGTTTGTCAGTCCAAACGAGCGTAAGCTACATCCAGCCTTGCTCTTTATAGTATTTGACTGCACCGGGGTGGAAGGGTGCCGATATACCGCGTGTCAGCATCTCTTCAGGTGTCAGATTGGCAAATGCCGGGTGCAAAGAACGAAAAGCGTCGAAATTCTCAAACACCGACCGAACAACCTGATAAACCATATCATCCGATACATCAGCTGATGTAACAAAAGTCGCCATCACGCCAAACGTTGTGACGTCTTCTGCAATAGTTGAATAGGTGCCTTTGGGAATAGTTGCAAAAGCATAGAACGGATTGCCAGCCACCAGTTTTTGTACAGCATCGTTGTTCAAATTAATGATGGTCGCACCGCAACCGTCAGCGGCTTGGGCAACACCCGAATTGGGGATACCAACTGTATAGCCATAGGCGTCGATGTCGCCGTTACACAAAGCACTTGACTGCTCGGATGATGTAAACTCGGTCGCGGCCGAGAAATAGCCTTTGTCCACGTCGTTGGCATCAAGCAGAACTTCAAATGTACCGCGCTGACCGGAACCTTCGTTACCGATATTAACGCGTTTGCCAGCAAGATCATCCCAGCTGGAAATGCCAGAACCTTTGCCGGCCAAAATTTGAAATGGCTCTGGGTGTACTGAAAATACGGCCCGAAGGTTTTCAATTTTGTTGCCTTCAAATTTCGATGTGCCGTTGACGGCGTGGTACTGCCAGTCAGACTGAGCAACACCAAATTGCAACTCACCTGCGCCGATGTTGGTAATATTGTAGGTCGAACCTGCGGTTGAAGGTGCCGAGCAACGATAGCCGTGCTTAGCGCCACTGGAACGGCCTTCGGCAGCTTCTTTGTGAACCATCTGGCACACAGCGTTGCCAACCTGGAAATAAACGCCTGTCGGGCCTCCCGTCCCGATGGCAAAAAACTCTGCTGAAAGGGCCGGAACGGCACCAACGCAAAGCCCGGCGCTGAGCACCAGCATCGGAGCAAATTTGGTCATGGACTGTCTCCTGTTAAAGTTATAATCATAAATGTAATATTGTAGGTCAAAAGAGTACTACTGTAATATTCGATGTCAACTTGTGTCGCCGTCATAGACCGAGACAACGGTTGCCCAGATCGGGCCGGGGATGACGTCAGCAGCGCTGGTAGAGATGGGAGCCAGAACGAAAAGTGACAGACCAGCCAGCTTGTATAGGGTTCTAAACATCATGGGTTTTCCGACACGCGAGGTTGACCCAGAAAAGCAGGCGGGCGTGAGAATAGGCTTGAAATCGCCCCCGGTGCTTACCTAATGCTTACCCAAAAAACTTTGGGCGTCTCCTAAAGCAGAATAGATTTATAATACATTGATATTAAATGTAAAAATGGTGGGCGCGACAGGGATTGAACCTGTGACCCCTGCCGTGTGAAGGCAGTGCTCTCCCGCTGAGCTACGCGCCCAACCGCCCCGCCGATGTGAGGGCGAATAGTGCGCCACATGTACGGTTCGTGTTCTGTGGTGTCAAGGCGCGCGGCGACTTATACGATTTGTTTTGGTTTAGAGGCATTGTTTTCAAGTTCAGCAATGGCTGCAGGAAATTTATCGAAGGCATCTATGACGAGATCCGCCCCTAATTCATGGACAGGCGTCCGTGTATATCCATAGGTAACCGCGACAACGGCCAAACCGGCGTCGGTCGCCGCTGCGACGTCATTTATACTATCGCCAATCATAATTGCGTATGCGGCGCCAGCCCCCAGTAATTCTAATGTTCCGATAACGTGGCCCGGGTCGGGTTTGCGCACGGGAAATGTGTCGCCGCCCGTAACGGCGTCAAAAAATTGTGTTAGGTCGAGTGCTTTGAGCACAATGTTAGTCGCAGCGATGGGCTTGTTGGTGCAAACGGCCATGCGATACCCTTCACTACGCAACAAAGTGAGCGTTTCCATGACGCCGGGGTACATAATTGTTCGGTCAGAAGCGACATGGGTGTAGGCGTTGCGAAACTGTTCCACTTTATTGGGCAGGTCGTCCGGCAACCCGCCTGTCGCCGTGAACCCACGTTCGACCAGAACAGCGATCCCATTACCGACCATTTTTGCGACCTCAGGCACGCTGAGGGCGGGGCGGCCCGATTCGGTGAGCACCTGATTGAGCGCGTTGGCGAGGTCAGGCGCGCTGTCGATCAACGTACCGTCGAGGTCAAAAATGATGGTGTCAAATTTACCGTAGGGCATAATTAAGCGCTGGTAGCGCTTTCGAATAAGGCGCGCCCTTCGTCGGTGAGCTTACATATGAGCCAATCCGGCTTGATGGGATTATTGAACCACGGTTCAGCCCATCCCTGATCGATGCAACTGCGCACGGTCCGTTCTTTTACGCGCTGACCATTCACATCAAATAACGGCAATTTGCCACCCGCCTGTGCCAATCCGCTAGATAACCACATGCGTTGCGCCGCCGTCGCCCGGCGGGATCGTTTCGGCGTAGGTACACTATGGTCGGAAAATTTTATGACGGTCGCCTTGCGCGCCATGTTTTCACTCCCGGATGAATGAAGCGTTTTCGAGTTAGGCGTATCGTAAGCTAGAATACAGATGCCGCCAAGAGTGAGACGTGAAGAGATCAAGAAATCTCCTATTTCTAAAAGTTAGAAACGATGAATGAAGGAATTGACATGTACGGAGATAAAAATGACCTCAACGTCATTCAGGAAATACGCACGCCAATTGTAATTGCCCGAATCATTGATGAAGTCGGTGTTCGAAAATCAGCGCTGCCGGTGTTTAAAACCTACACATTGGCGATTCTGGCGGACGCATTCATCGCGTTTGGATCAATGTTCTTTGCGGTTGTAATGGCCGGAAACACAGGTTCATTTGGGCTTCATCGCTTTGCTGGCGGCGCGGCGTTTTCGTGGGGATTATTTGAATGATTGTCGGCGGCGCGGAGCTATTTACTGGAAACAATCTTATAGTTATGGCCTGGGCGGACCGGAAGGTCGAAACATTTGGGTTATTGCGAAAAAGGATAATTGTTTATGTTAGCAACTTTGTCGGCGCATTGGGATGCGTGGTCCTGGTGAGGTACGCGGGCGTCATGGCGCTTTCCAATGGCGGCGTCGCCGACACCGCCGTCGCCATTGCAAAAGCCGGAATTGCATTGCTGTTTTTAGACGCGCTCCTACGTGGCCTTTTGTGCAATGTTTTGGTGTGTCTTGCAGTCTGGACGAGCTTCGCCACGCATTACGTAAGCAGTAAAATTATCGCGATCGTCTTTACCGTCGCCGCTTTCATCAAAATCGATTTTAAACATTCTGCCGCTAATATGCACCTGATTCCCTTAGCGATGCTACTTACAGGCGGCACCGGCATCACGGTATCGGAGTTGTTTGACAATTTCATTCCCATGACGCTGAGAAACATTGTACGCAGCGGCGGATTTGTTGCGCTAGTGTACTAGCTCATATATAGCGAGGCTCTCCAACGAGACACTTGAACACCATACTAAATTCGTTAGGGTCTGAGCGATTCACAATATGAAACTTTCGCTACGTTTCTGTGGCGGATGTAAAGAAAGTTACTTTTATGCCATTGGGATTGACCCGAACTTCGTTGGTTTTTTCCAGCATTGGGCATTTTTACATTCATTTATTTACAGCTTTCTACGCGGTCATCGTCGTGACAATGGCCGATGCGCAACTGTGGCGCATGTCCTACGAGGAATTACTGCAATTGTGGACGTTAGGGGCGCTATTGCTTGGCGTCTGCGCCATTCCGGCGGGCCGCCTCAGTGATTCATGGGGCGCCCCATTTATGATGATGATTTTTTTCATTGGCATGGGAGTGTCCTCCATCGCCTGTGGCTTCGCAGACACCCCTTCGTTTCTGGTGGGGTCCCTGGCGGGTATTGGCCTGTTCGCATCTATATATCACCCGGTCGGCATTCCCTGGCTTATTCGTATGGCGAAAGCGGATGCAGTTGGTAAAATGCTAGCGATCAACGGCGTGTTTGGCAGTTTTGGCACGGCGGCGGCGGGAATTCTGACCGGTGCTCTCATCGATGGCGTGGGGTGGCGTTCGGCTTTTTACGCACCTGGCGTGGTTAGTCTTGTAACGGGCCTGGTGATGGCGTGGTTCCTGTTACGGGGCAAATTAGCGGAAACGAAGCTTCACGCCGAGCAACCCAAGAACGCGCATAGTCGATCAGATATGTTTCGGGTTTTTGCAATATTACTGGTGTCGATGTCAGTTGGCGGCATTATTTATCATGTCTTGCAGATCGCTTTGCCTAAATTATTCTCCGAGCGATTACAGGACTTTCTGGGGGATGGCGCACTAGGCGTGGGCGCTGTGTTTTCAAGCGTATTCTTTCTTGGCGGCGTTATGCAGATCATTGGCGGGTTTCTGGCGGACCGGTTTCCGTTAAAGACGATTTATATCGTGTGCTGGTGTTTGCAGATATTCGTATTATCGGCGATAGCGGCGGCGGCGGACATTGGCACGGTTGCTTTTGCAACTCTGGCGGTAATGGTGAATGTTGCATCATTACCAGCGGAAAATATGTTGTTGGCAAGCTACACGCCGCCGCGCCGACATGGCCTCGCGTTTGGCGTAAAGTTTGTTTTGGCATTCATCGCCGCACCGATTTCCATCCAACTTGTGGCGTGGGTACGGTTCCTGACAGGTGATTTTACATGGCTTTTTGCGGGGCTGGGAGTCGCCACGGCAATTGTCTTTGTGATTTTGTTCGCATTGCCGCAAGAAGGCGTCCGGCGGCCCGTGGCGATGTCCAGCGGCGCTGAGTAGGAGGGAACAATGTTTGAAATTGTCCGGCTTGATCACTTTGTCATTCCCTGTCGGGATGTCGAAGCAACCTGCGCGTTTTATTTACGGGTGTTGAATATGCGGCGCATTGATTTTGGTGATGGGCGTGTCGCCTTGGGCTTTGGTCGCCAAAAGATCAACCTGCAACCAGCCGGGTGGTCATACACCTTACGCGCTAAAAATCATTTCGAAGGCACCGCCGATTTTTGCCTGATAACGCAAACGCCCCTAGATCAGGTCATGACGCATCTGGATGCGGAAAACGTAACGTTGGAAGTTCGCCCGAGTGAACGCAGCGGTGCCATTGGCACCATTCAATCAGTCTATTTCCGGGACCCCGACGGCAACCTCGTCGAAGTATCCAACTACTTAAACGAAATCGACGGCTCTTAAATCGCCAACATCCGTTCGACCGACCCGCGCGCCCGGTCAATAATGTCAGGATCAATTTCGATACGCGGTTGCAACGATTGCAACGATGCCAGAATTTTTGGCAAAGTGATCTGCTTCATATGCGGGCAAAGATTACACGGCCGAATAAATTCAACCTCGGGATACTCGACCGCAACGTTGTCGCTCATGGAACACTCCGTCACGAGCAGTACTTTGTTTGAAGATTGCTTACCGACAAAATCAATCATACCCGCCGTCGAACCCACAAAATCGGCCGCTTCCAGAACATCCGGCGGACATTCCGGATGTGCGATAACACTAAGGTTGTCATACGAATTTTTGTAGCCGCGAATTTCATCACCGGTGAACCGCTCATGGACTTCACAACTGCCAGGCCAAGCGACTATTTCAACATCGGTCTGGGACGCGACGTAACTGGCTAAATATTGATCGGGTAGAAATATCACTTTCTTCACCCCAAGAGATTCCACGACTTCGACCGCATTGCCAGAGGTGCAACAGACATCAGTTTCCGCTTTTACATCAGCGGTGGTGTTGACGTAACTAACGACCGGCGCGCCGGGATGTTTTTTACGCATGTCGCGGACATCCGCCGCTGTGATCGACGCGGCAAGCGAGCAACCGGCGGCCAGGTCCGGCATCAAGACGATTTTTTCTGGGTTCAGGATTTTGGTCGTTTCCGCCATGAAATGAACGCCGGCCATGACAATGACCTCTGCGTCGACGCTTGCGCCTTTACGCGCCAGGCCCAGGGAATCGCCAACGTAGTCAGCGACGCAATGGTAAATTTCCGGCGTTTGGTAGTTATGGGCAAGAATGATCGCGTTGCGTTCGCGCTTCAATTCGTTGATCGCCGCAATGTAAGGGGCGAAACTCGGCCATTCAATTTCGGGAATAACGCTTTCAACCTTGGCGTAATACGCGGCGGTTTTAGCGGCGATTTGCGGCGTATATTCTAACGTTTCCGTATGTGTCATGTGACGGCCCTCCTAAGGTGACCTCAATTGAGCGTGTCCGCCCAACTGTCGAAACGACGGTTTTGATATGCTCTACTAGAGTATAATTAATACTCACTTTGAGCATATACAAGCCGCCCCTAAACTATCAAGGATGAATTTTAGATTTTTTG
The DNA here is from genome assembly GCA_028822585.1 of Alphaproteobacteria bacterium. Classification (GTDB taxonomy): domain Bacteria; phylum Pseudomonadota; class Alphaproteobacteria; order UBA8366; genus JABJJH01. The sequence goes on from JAPKDL010000038.1 coordinate 20,563, forward strand.
TTACTTTTAAGGGGCAATTTTGGGAACGCCAACGCCTGGCGCACGCCGTTCACTTAACACACTGGTGCGGAATCGAAACATTTTCGCCGGCCGCCCCGGGCCTTCCGTATCAAGCGCACCGGTTGGCTCCACCAATTTATTGTTGGTCACAAGGCGGCGAAAATTTTGTTTGTGCAGATTAATTCCAGACAGGCTTTCGACAACTCGCTGCAATCGTAACAAGGTGAAGGCGGGTGGGAGGAGTTCAAAAACGACGGGCCTGTACTTTAGCTTTCCTCTGATGCGCCCTAAGGCCGTGGCCATCATGCGACGGTGATCCAGCGCTGCGGAATGGCCTGTCGCGTTTATCGCGTTTTGGGCGCCGGCATTTGGGCCGGGGGTGTTGATATATTTGGCGCGCGCCAACCGGTCACGTTCAGCTTCTGCGACCAAACCAGCTTCATATAAAAGCTCATACCGTTCCAACACATGTTCGAAATTCCAGGCTGCGTCATCATGGCCAAATGTCATAGTCAATCTTCGTTGTCGTTCAGCACGAATGGCGGGATAGGGTTCGGCAGCGGCCCATTCTTCCAACGATGACATGAGGATGTCGTCAATAACGGGGGGTCGGCCGTACCGCCAGTCTTCCCAGGGCAAAAAATTGTACAGATCAAACCAGTCGCCATGTCCGTCGCCTGAAGGTGCCTCCTCCCGTCCCAACGCCAGGTATCCGATTGATACAACACGCGGGCCGCCCGCCAGTTCGCGTGGGTCGCGATAGCGGTCGCCGAACGTATAAAGTTGTTCGGTATATCCGATAGACTGACCGGTTTGTTCCGCGACCCATTGTTGCAACGCCAATTCCAGCGTCCGATCCTGATCCGGGTTAAAGGGCCCAAATGGCAAGGCGATGTCATCATCAACCTCCGCAAAAGGATTCAAATTATCAACCGCCAAAGCGTGGTCCGTGTGACGCACCATCAATAGCCGCGGTGTTTCTTCCGTCACCGCGGCTATAACAGCGTTCAAAACGATAACGGCGGACCCAGTTTTCGACATGGTTGTTTCAGCCTGACGACGCGGTGGCGCAGCGGTCGAAGGCCTGGGCTAAATCCGCTAAAATATCGTCGATGCTTTCGATGCCAATGGACAGCCTAACGACCTCGGGCCCAGCCCCTGCGGCGATGAGTTGTTCCTCGGTGAGTTGTCGGTGCGTCGTCGACGCCGGATGAATGACAAGGGAACGAGAATCGCCGATATTCGCAAGATGACTAAAGAGTTCCAAGGCTTCGACGAACGCGATTCCAGTGTCGAAACCGCCTTTCAATCCGAACGTGAAGACCGCACCTGCACCTTTTGGAATATATCGCGCGGCCAAATCGTGGTATTTGTCCTCTTTGAGCCCGGCATACGAAACCCAGGAAACGGCGTCGTGACCCTTCAGATACTCCGCGACCACCTGCGCGTTGGCGCAATGACGCTCCATTCTCAAGGGCAACGTTTCGATCCCCAATAACGTCAAATACGCATTCATGGGTGACTGGCTGGCGCCTAAATCACGCAAACCAACCGCGTGCCCATAGAGCGTGTAGGACAAGTTGCCAAAAGATTCGGCAAAGGTCAGGCCGTGATATTCCGGCGCCGGACTAGTCAGGCTTGGATACTTATCGTTTTGAAACCAGTCATACGTTCCGGAATCAATCACAACACCTCCAACCGACGACCCGTTACCGGACAGAAATTTAGTTGTCGAATGCACGATAATGTCGGCACCGTATTCAAAAGGACGGCACAGATAGGGGGTCGCCATGGTGTTGTCGACGATCAACACAATCCCCGCGTCATGAGCTACTTTTGCGATAGCCTCCAAATCGGTGACGACGCCGCCAGGGTTGGCCAGGCTTTCGATGAAAATAGCCTTGGTCCGATCTGTTATCTCGGCCTTAAAGTTATCGGGGTCATCCGGATCAACGAATGTCGCGCCCCAGCCAAATTTCTTGTAGCTGTGCCCCATCTGATTGATCGATCCGCCATAAAGCTTGTTGGCGGCGATGATGTTATCCCCGGGCGACATCAGCGGAAACAACGCCAGGATTTGCGCCGCATGTCCGGACGCCGTGGCGGTCGCGCCAACACCGTTTTCCAACGCTGCGCATCGCTCTTCCAACGCGGCGACCGTCGGGTTCGTCAATCGGGAATAGATAAATCCGGGAACCTGGAGATTGAAGAGCGAGGCCGCGTGCTCGGTGTCATCAAAGACAAAGGAGGTTGTCTGATATATGGGCGTCTGCCGCGCCCCGGTCGTGGGATCGGGAGGGGAGCCTGCATGGACGGCAAGGGTCTCAAAACCCGGTTCGCGTTGAGCCACGATTACATCCTCCGCCGCTTGCTGGTGATGACCCTGGAGTTGAACCCATTCCAGGACAATTCACCACTTAATCTAGCGTATTCAATTTTCGGACAACGGTTCATGACGACTTTCAGTCCAGCAGCTTCGGCAGTTTTTGCGGCACCGTCATTGCGAACGCTTAATTGCATCCAGACGGTTTTCGCGCCTATAGCTATGGCGTCGTCCGTAACAAGGCCCGCAGCTTCCGAATTGCGAAAGATATCCACCATATCAACAGAAACATCGATATCACTGAGGCTTCCAAATACGGTTTCACTCAACAAGGTTTGACCCGCCAGGCCGGGATTAACGGGGATCACCCGAAAATTCTTCGTTTGCAGGTATTTCATGGCGAAAAAGCTGGGCCGGTTCCAATTAGCGCTAGCGCCGACCAACCCAATTGTCCGGGTCTCTCTAAGGATGCCCCGAATGTAATCGTCGGTATACGTGTCATGATCCATGGCGTTATTTTCCGATCCAGACCGGTGTGCGTTTTTGAATAAAGGCGTCGATGCCTTCCGCCGCGTCCGCCGTCATCATGTTGCGCGCCATGACCTCACCCGTATGGGCGTAAGCATCCACGACGCCTTTTTCCAATTGTTCGTAAAAAGCAGCCTTTCCCATGGCCAGCGTGATCGCAGATTTACCAAGGAGCGTGTCCGTCATAATGCGGAGCGCCGTGTCGAGTTCGTTGGGATCTACGGCTTTGTTAATGAGACCGAGCTCCAAAGCCCGTTCCGCATCCACGGCGTCCCCCAGCATCAACATTTCCATCGCCGCCTTGCGGCCAACATTCCGGCTGAGCGCCACCATGGGGGTTGAGCAAAATAACCCGATATGTACGCCGGGGGTCGCAAACTTCGCCGCCGTCGACGCAATGGCCAAATCGCATGTCGCCACCAGCTGGCACCCTGCCGCCGTGGCCATGCCCTGGACTCGGGCGATCACCGGTTGCGGCATCGTCATGATTGTTTTCATGAGGCTGGAACTGGTTGAAAACGTTCCTTTGTAATAATCGAAATTTGGATTTGCGCGAAGCTGACGCATGTCATGCCCTGCACAAAACGCCGGGCCGTTCGCACCAATAACAACGACGCGGATAGATGCATCCGTGGCGATCTTCGTCAGCTCTTGATGCAACGCCTGCATCATTTCCAACGAAAGAGCATTGCGCGCCTTGGGACGATTGAGCGTTATGGTGCAGACACCAAAATTGTCTACGCGCAGAAACATCGCCTCTTCAACGTTGTCGAGGGATGTTTTCATTGTATTTGTCACAGTATTTGCCACCGTATTGATTTTTATTCAGTTCCTTGATTATTGGATAATTGCACCTGTGAGGCATCAGGACGCAAGTGAATTTAAAGACGCATTGGTTTCAGCCTTTCATCCGTTGCCTGAACAAAGGCCCCTGAATTTATAGGTACTATAATACCGCGGTACTATCTATTTGTTTTAATGACATTTTTTAATTATTTAAGCGTTGACAGTGAATACTTATCTGACATACTCCCGCCGAATTCGAACAGGTGTAAGCGCATCTAATAAAAAGCCTGATTCGGAAGCACCTCTCTCGAGACTGATAAAAGATATACTCTTATGAAAACGTATTCTATTACGCCTGCGGAGATCGAAAAAAAGTGGCTCATCATCGACGCCGATGGCGTCGTTTTGGGTCGCATGGCGGCTGAAATCGCCAAGATCCTTCGTGGCAAACACAAACCGGGCTTCACGCCTCACATGGACTGTGGTGACAACGTCATCGTCGTCAATGCGAAGAAAGTTCGGCTGACAGGCAAAAAATTGACCGACAAGGTCTATTACCGACATACCGGTTATCCGGGCGGCATCAAATCGCGGACGGCGCAAGAAATCCTGGAAGGCAAGTTTCCGGAAAATGTCGTGCTCAAAGCGGTCGAACGGATGTTGCCGAAAGGCCCCTTGGGACGCACCCAGTTTGGCAATCTTCGGGTCTATCCGGGGCCGGACCATGAACATGAAGCACAACAGCCCGAAACGTTGGACGTCGCGGCGATGAACCCCAAGAATAAGCGGAGCGTGTAGGTCATGGCTGACGAAAACAATGAAAACGAAACACCGGCGCGCCAGCCGGAAACGATCCGCGACCTAGCGGACCTTGGCGCGGCGACCCAAGCGGCCGCAGCGCAAGCCGGCGGCGTCGCCGTTCCGGTCACAACTGGCGTAGCGGAAACCGTAGCGACCGAGGTGGCGCCGAGCATCGACGCCCAAGGTCGGTCCTATGCAACAGGCAAGCGGAAAAACGCCATTGCCCGCGTGTGGATTAAACCAGGCAGCGGACGCGTTAATGTAAACGGTCGCGATATCGAGGTGTATTTCGCACGCCCCGTATTGCGCATGTTGCTTAACCAACCGTTCCAGGCCGCTAATCGGGATCAGCAGTACGACGTCATGTGCACGGTCAAGGGCGGCGGTTTGTCCGGCCAGGCTGGCGCGGTTCGTCACGGCATTTCGAAGGCGCTCATCAGATTCGAACCGGCGCTGCGCACAGCGCTGAAAAGTGGCGGGTTCCTGACGCGGGATTCTCGCGTTGTGGAACGAAAGAAGTATGGCCGAGCGAAAGCGCGGCGAAGCTTCCAGTTCTCGAAACGCTGATATTATATTCAAAAACATCTATGTTTTTCAAGAGCTTATCTTCAGATAAGCTCTTTTTTTTGAAGTCCCGTATGAGTCACCTGTCGCAGAAACGTGCGGTTTCTATTGAGCTAAAATCTCGTATGTGTCACGTTTAGCTTTCAGCTCTTGAAACTGCTTACAGTTCGCAGCAGTACAAGCTTCTTGGCTACGAAGGCTGTTCGTCACATAGCGGTAGGCGTACGGCAATCACACGATGGAGCAGAAAAATAAGTTCATTCGGTGGGTCGCTTCGGGATGTAGAATCTTTGGCACGGCACGCATCATTACAAATGACGCAGCGGTACATTGAAGTCAGCGAGGACGCGGTGCGAAAGGTCGTCGGATGAAAAAACTATTTACAGTACTGGTGATCATCGCCGCACCTCTTTCGAATTTTAGCCATGGCCACCGCTACTTTGTCAGAATAAGCCACGCCTTGAATTCACACGGTAAAGTCATATATTCCTATTAATCGTTTTGGTCGGTGAACACTCGCCGCCCGAAAAATCACTCAACACTAACCAATGCTAACGTACCCTAAGCCAAGCGAATGAAACAAAGGACCGCGACTTAACATTCCCTTTTCGAACTCTCATTCTGTTTGGCGCCTCCAAATTCCCCTAAGATGAACACGACACACAACTTTTTTGAAATTTCACGATTATGACCGAAGAACTATTCCGCGAAGACGCGTATTTAAAATC
>JAPKDL010000150.1 GCA_028822585.1 Alphaproteobacteria bacterium
CGCGATATTTCGTGATGACATATGGGTTAAAACGAGGCGAACATTACGAACACATGATGAATGAATTTCATGAGTGAAATTATTTTAAGATAAAGAACCCAAAATATAATCACTTAAATACGATTATGTTTGTGTCCCCAAGTCCCCTAAGAAAGGATTGTTCATGGAACTAACCAGCGAATTTTCAGATGCTTCATGGAGGTTCTTAGCTCTTTTAATTAATCCACTATTAGATTGAAGTTGGGGCTGACCCAGATAACTTGTTCAAATACAATTTAGTCCATTGCCTCAATTGAGACAATTTATCTGGGTCAGCCCCGTGTGTAATTTTCGATTAGTGGAATTTCTATAACACCCGCCATAACTGGAATAATTAATGCGAATTGGCGTAGACGTCGGCGGCACAAAGATAGAAGCAGCCCTGATGAATTCTAATGACGATATAGTCGTCACAAGACGAATCGCGACACCGCGCGACGACTATGCTGCAGCTGTAGGTGCGATCATCAATATTGTTGAAGACATAGAAAAACACGCAGGACAGCCCTGTCCGGTCGGTTTCGGCATTCCCGGCACGGTTTCACCCGCAACCGGAAAGATCAAAAACGCCCCCAATTCGCCGTTTATCGGATTTTGTCTGGATAAAGATATTGCCGCCGAATTGGGACGCCCCATTCGCATGCTGAATGACGCAAACTGTTTCGCCTTGTCCGAAGCGGTCGACGGCGCGGCAATGGACGCAAATATTGTCTTTGGCATAATTCTGGGTACCGGATGCGGCAGCGGCGGCGTTATAGACGGCAAACCATTGATCGGAGCCAACGCCATCTCCGGAGAATGGGGCCACAATCCAATGCTCTGGGTGACCGAGGCAGAATTTCCCGACCTGCCATGTGAGTGCGGTCAGACCGGCTGCATCGAAACATGCTTATCAGGAACAGGGTTCTTAGCGCACCATTATCGGGAAACTGGTGAAGCATTGATGCCAAAGGATATCGCCGCACGGGCGGCTAGCGGCGATAAAAGTTGTGACGCCAGCATGACGCGGTATGAAACCCGTTTGGCGAGCGCTTTAGCCAGCATTATTAATATGATCGACCCAGACGTTATTGTGCTTGGTGGTGGTGTTTCAAATATCGAGCCTTTGTATAAAAATGTGCCACGGTATTGCGCGCAATGGGCCTTTTCCGATCATGTCTCCACCACGTTGGTTGCGCCCAAACATGGCGACTCAAGTGGTGTTCGCGGTGCCGCATGCCTTTGGCCAAAAGACATCGAAGAGAATATAGGGCTTGTAAACGAAATGAACACATGACCGGTCCGAACCAAAATAACACCTATACAGAACAGCAGCTTTGCCGGGATTGCCTCGTGGACATTCCCGCCCCTGCCCCACGCTGCCCATCATGTGGATCGCCTCGCGTTCTCGCACATTTGGAACTTCACGATCTCACCATTGCACACATCGATTGTGACGCCTTTTACGCCTCCGTCGAAAAACGCGACAATCCGGCGATCCGCGACCAACCTGTTATCGTTGGTGGTGGACACCGCGGCGTTGTAGCCGCAGCATGTTACGTCGCCCGGCTTTACGGCGTTCGGTCCGCGATGCCGATGTACACAGCGCTCAAAATGTGCCCGAGTGCTGTTGTCGTGCGGCCGGATATGGCAAAATACAGCGCCGCCGGACAGGCGATACGCACCATCATGCGTGATTACACTCCCCTTGTGCAGCCCATATCCATTGACGAGGCGTTTCTGGACCTATCCGGCACCCAGGCGCTACACAGCGCCAGTCCTGCGCAAAGCTTGGCGCGGATCGTCAGTCGTATAGAAGCCGAAATTGGCGTCTCCGCCAGCATTGGGTTGAGCTACAATAAATTTTTGGCCAAAGTCGCCTCCGATATCGACAAGCCGAAAGGCTTCGCCATTATTGGCCGGGCGGAGGCTCTTTCCTTTCTGGAGCCCCGGCCTGTCGGCACCATCTGGGGAGTAGGACGCGCACTGCAAGCCGCCTTACGCCGACAGGGCGTCACCACCATTGGTCATCTGCAACATATGACGGAAGCCGATCTTGTCGCCAAGCACGGCGTCATGGGTCGTCGTCTCTATCATTTTTCCCGAGGCGAGGACGACCGTGCGGTAAACCCTGTCTCCATCACAAAAAGTATTTCCTCAGAAACAACCTTCGCCGATGATATTTTCCATTTCGATGAATTACGTCGCCGACTTTGGCCTCTCTGCGAAAAAGTTGCTGAACGCTTAAAGGTGAAGCATGTCATAGGTTATACGGTGACATTTAAATTGAAACGGACAGATTTCCAGCAAGTCACGCGACGTCATAAAATGGCGGATCCGACGCAATTGGCGGAAACTATATATCAGACAGCCGTTCATTTACTGGAACCCGAAGCGACCGGCGTCGCCTTTAGATTGATTGGCGTTGGCATGTCAGACTTAAAAAATGAAACCGAAGCTGACCAACCTGATTTATTGAATTCTCTCTCAGGTCGCGCTGCAGACATTGAACGGACAATTGATGATATTCGGGAAAAAATAGGACCTGGCTCGATCATAAAGGGCCGGTCTTTGGGGTAACATTCAACAATCTGGCGACGCAATAGGCTCAATCATATCCAACACGCCCTTGAGCTTAAAATCTCCATAATCAAGCATTATAACTGGCACTATGCCGTTTGGCTGCATATCCATCGACATTTCAAAATTGGGCTCGCCCGCCTTATCAGCGACATCAAAATAAGCCAGGTACATGGGCCATATGGTCGGGTTCGCCAAATTAGACGGCAGCGTCGAGATGAAGTTTGATTTGCGGGACGGTAATAACAACGCTGTCACCGACTGCGAACCTTCCAGCGCCCCGCCGTCAAACAGAAAATGCCGCTCAGACCGCCCCCCCGACTCTGCGCTCCTCATTAACGTCAAGATGTGGTCGGTGGGGAATTTTGTACCCACGAGTAATTTAATGTCTATTTTTTCAGGTTGAACAAATTTAGCAACGCCAACGCCATCGGCGCTCAAATCCGCTTCTCCCTGCACGATTTCATCGGGGGCGCCTGTTCGGGTTCGCTTCACGTTAAATCGATAGCGCGCCCCATCCTTGGACTCCCAAGTCACAAAACTTGTTTTTAAGATTCGTTCCGGTTCATCCGCATTTACCAATTTAAGCAGGTAACGCTGCTCTGTCGCCCATCCATCACAGGCGTCGGCCCATTCAAAGGTCATCCCTCCCGAGACAGACACGACAGGACTACCCGTTCGCGTCGACGCAAGCACCAATTTATAGGCGGCGCGATGCGGCGCAATTTCAAAAGCAGATGCTACGGGCGACATGACGACGGGTAACATGCTAAACGCAATGAAGGCTGCGATGGCGAAACTATAGACACGCTCGAAATAGCGCCCCTCTTTCTGCTCTTCTTCTTGGCAGGATCTTCCCAACCATGGATGATGCTCGGCAACCGAACCAACCACGCGGCGCAAAACCCAAATTATAAAAGGATGTTCCATGTCCGACCGCCCAACTCTTCTCGTTACACGCACGCTGCCCGCGCCGGTCGAAAGCCGGTTATCGGCAGACTATGACGCGCGGCTCAATAGCGACGACACACAATATGACGGCGACGCCCTGGTTGCCAGAAGTGTTGGCGCTGATGCGATATTAACGTGCAGTACAGAAAGGTTTTCAGCGGACGTGATCCAACAATTGCCGGACAGCATTCGCGCCATTGCGACCTATTCCGTGGGGCATGAGCATATTGATTTGGACGCAGCGCGCGCACGTAACATTATCGTCACCAACACCCCCGATGTCCTGACGGACGCCACAGCCGATATTGCGCTGTTATGCCTCCTTGGCGCGGCAAGGCGCGCCAAGGAATCAATCGAATTGATGCGCAGCGGAAAATGGAGTCGCTGGGAAGCCAATACATTGCTGGGCGTACATCTTGGCGGAAAAAATCTGGGCATACTGGGCATGGGTCGAATTGGCCAGGCGGTGGCGAAGCGCGCCCGCGCCTTTGATATGACCATTCATTACAACAATCGCTCTCGCCTAGACCCCGCCCTTGAAAACGGGGCGACCTTTCACGAAAACCCGGAGGGTTTGTTGGCGCAAAGCGACTTCCTGTCGATCAATTGCCCCTCTACTCCGGAAACTCGTCATTTCCTTGATGCACGCCGGATAGAACTCTTACCCGACGGCGCCGTCGTGGTGAATACAGCCCGCGGCGATGTTGTCGTTGATGACGCGTTAATAGACGCGGTCGTGCGTGGCAAAATATCAGGTGTCGGATTAGACGTTTACGAGGGTGAGCCAAATTTTAATCCACGCTATCTAACCCTGAATAATGCATTTTTAGTACCGCATATCGGTAGCGCGACCCTCGATACCCGTAACGCGATGGGATTTCGAGCCCTCGACAATCTCGACGCTGTATTTTCCGATGCGGTTCCCGCTGACCAAATAACCTGACACGCCAATCAGGGGCGGCACAAAATTCCGGGTGCTATCGATATTGGCCCCCGTTTTTAAAATTATACACTTGGAATCAAAGCCTTATGATATTGCACATTGCTTGCGGCTCTCATCAGGAAACGGCCGACATCTGGGATAACAGGAGAGACAGTATGAATTTACAGGTTTCCTACGACGAAGAGGCCAAAAACAAGGCCACTAACTCGCCATTAAACAATGAGAATTTGACCCAGATACCCACGCGCCTTTTGAATGAAATCTCCCAGGACAAGCGTCTCGAACCCCTCCTCAGGCAACTTTTAGAAGCAGCAATTACCGCCGCCAGAAAAGCCGAGCGGCGCGTCATTGAGTGGGAAATTGGAATTGATCGCCTGCGTCAATTATCAGTAATCGACGCGGTTTTACCGAAGCCTTAAATCGCGCATTAACACGGTCCGGACGCTATGGGGAAACAGGCCTTCTCATCGTTATTGATCTGGATAGCTTTAGGTCGGTTAACGACACGCATGGCCATGCGGCGGGAGATTTTGTGTTACAGACGGTTGCAAGTAAATTTGCACAAATGCGCTCGTCAGGACGAATTTGCGGTCCTGATCAACCAACCGTATCCGAAACCGACGGTCAAGCGTTCTCAAGTAATTTCCGAAGTGTTAAACGAATTGGGGCACCTTGGGTCAAACACTGCATCCAGGTGCGCGCCAGTATTGGGGTTTAATCATATGGTCCCGGCGCCTAACCCTCAGAACTAATTGATCTGACGAATTCCGATATGTATGCGCACAAACAGCGCTCAAAGCTTCACGTTTTAAAATGATCCGCCGTAATATTTAGCCTTAATTTGGCAAGGCGGCCTGCTGATCCGCCGTAACACAGAGTGGCGGCGTCAATGTCGTCGTGCATAGGCGCATCGCCCAGCTATGGCGAACGCCGCCTTTCGCCAATTTCCACCGCGCCGCACCCAATTCTGATTTATTGAATGGGCCAGCCAAAACGCGGTACAGCGACCTTCCACTGACGCGCGCCTGCATGATCGCCGTACTCAACCCTGTATGCCGCGCCTGCAACTTCATCGCTCGCTGATTACTGCGAAAACTTCCAATTACCAGATAAAGACCTTTTGCGTTGCCGCCTCGATAGGAGCCAGGACGCAATGTTGGCCGATCGACTTCATCCACCGTTATGATTTTTTTAATCTGCGTATTCGCTGGTTGCACATTGGCTGGCTGCGTATCCGTTAGCATCAAGCCATTCGAAGATCCTGACGCCGGAGCCACACCTTCTGCTGTTTCTGCCATGGCAACCATCATCGCATCATCAAGAATCGCCTGTCTATTTGTCTCATCTTCCGTGAAAGCTGCATCACTTTCAACATCGTCGGAGGAATCGAAAAGGATAAATTCTTCTGCCGCCGAAGCCAGTTGAACCGGTCCATCCATCGCGAAATCATGTGGATCGTCGCCGGTGCCAAATGTCGGCACCTTAAACGTCGACGCAACGGCGTCCCAGCCATTGCCGTGCATTTTAACGTAATCCACACAAATGCGCTTGCCTTGGAGAACACGCCATGTCGCGCAGTCTTTCTCCGTCGCAAGTGACAGCACATGATCCCCAACACCTTTGCCAGAAAACATATAACTAATGCCAGTCACCGTCCAAGATGCAACTTGTAATACGGGTGGCAGGCAGCCACTAAGTAGTAGCGCCGATAGTCCGAAGACAACGGTTCTAAGCAGCACGTCTCAACCCTTCCACTGATTCGCGCCCAAATATAGTTTTATATTAAGGCCATAGGGAAAGATTTTTCAAGTAAATGTTTTATTCTTTAATGCTATTTAATTTTAGGAGCTGCCCTAGATAACGCTGATTAATGATTACATAGGATGGTGTGAGAAAGAGTCGGCTTAGCAAGTATAAGCAGGCCCGCCTTACACAGCATTTTGTTGCCGGCACGACGGCGCGAACGGCTGCGGCGTTGTGTGGGGTTAATCGTAAAACGGCGGCGTATTATTTCCATCGTTTACGGGAGATTGTGGCGCTTGAACTGAAAGCCGAAGGCGAGGCGTTATTCGACGGTGAAATCG
>JAPKDL010000151.1 GCA_028822585.1 Alphaproteobacteria bacterium
TCGCCGAACCGCTTGGCGAACCCAAGCTGTTGGTCTGGCGTGATATTCTGATTGCGAAAGAAGATGGCATTGTGATCCAACAGCGCCTGATGAATAGCGTCGAAGGATTCATTGTTCGGATCCTTCGACAAATCGACGCCCAGAATTTCTGCGCCCAAGGCGCCTACGATGGGAATCGCTTCGATTGTTTCAGCAGGCATCGGTTGGTCTCCATCATTAAAGTTGCGGCAAGAATGTCCAGACATATAGTTCAATCCCACAAATATGTGGTTTCAAGGAGACAGCCCGCGGCAAGTTGTGACGCCCCGATGGAAGTGCTTAGAATGGCGCCAACCCGATAAAGGAGATCACGATATGAAAGCCGCCATGTTGATACCAGGCCCGGAGGGCGGGCAAATTGAAGTTCGCGACGCACCGACGCCAACACCCGGACCCCGTGAAGTGATGATCAAGGTCAAGGCGACAGCGATCAACCGGGGCGAAGTCGCCGGGCGCCGAAACTTTAAATCGGGCGCACCAGTGATATCGGGGATTGAACTGGCGGGCGAAGTGGTTGGGCTGGGAGAAGGCGCGGCCGATTTTAAAGTCGGCGCCCGGGTAATGGGACAGGTACGCGGTTGCAATGCAGATTACGCTGTCGCCAATGAGGGCTTGTTGATGGCCGCACCCGATCACCTGGATTGGGTGCAGGCGGCGTCTTTGCCCAATGTGTTGGTGACAGCACATGACGCCATCGTCACCAATGGAACATTGGCGGTAGCGGAAACCGTATTGGTCAACGCGGGGTCGTCGGGGATTGGGATTGCGGCGATTCAAATTGCCCGGGCGCTAGGGGCGGGGACCATTATAGCCACGTCGCGGGGACCTGGAAAACTGACGGCGTTAGAGGCGCTGGGCGCAGATGTTCGGGTGGATTTATCGTCACAATCGATCGTCGATGTAGTCTCAGCAGCCACCGGCGGCAAAGGCGTAGATTTGATTATAGATTCCGTCGGCGCGCCTGCCTTCGCCGAAAACCTCGAAATCCTGGGGTTGCAAGGCCGCTTGATCGGGGTCGGGCGACTGGGCGGTAAAATGTCAGAAATCGACTTGGACACAATCGCACTAAAACGCCTCCGCATCATCGGAGTGACATTCCGAACGCGCAGCGACGCCGAGAAGCTCGCCTGCGCCCGCGCCTGCGCGGCGGACCTGGCGGGACCCTTGCGCGACGGCGCCATCCAGCCTGTCGTGGACCGTGTGTTCCCCCTCGAAGACCTCGACGCGGCACACCGCTACATGGAATCGAACGCGCACACGGGCAAGATCGTCATCACCTTGTAACCGGTCGTAGAGCCAGTCAAAATCCCTTCTCTTCAAATAGAGCGTCGGCGTCCGCCGCGCGCACAAAAAAGGTTACGCGTATGTATCGTATTGGCGTGGATGTTGGCGGTACTTTCACGGATTTGACACTATTCGATGAAACCACCATGAAAATTTACTACCACAAAATTCCCTCGACCCCGCACGACCCGTCCCTGGCCATCGAACAGGGAGTCAGCGAATTGCTGGACCGCGAGGGTGTGGAGGCGGCCGACGTAGTGTATCTGGGCCACGGCACGACGGTCGCGTTGAATATGTTGCTGGAACGACGCGACCCCACCATCGGGTTGATCACCACGCGGGGTTTCCGTGATGTTCTGGAAATTGCCCGCCAGACCCGACCCCATCTTTACGATTACAGCGTCACAAGGCCAGAGCCCCTGGCGCGCCGGGCACATCGTATCGAAGTCACCGAGCGCCTAAACGCCGATGGCGACGTGCTGACGCCATTGGATATCTCCGAAACCGAAGCCGCCGCCGCGCGTTTAAAGGACGCGGGCGTCAAGGCCGTGGCTATCAGTTTTCTGCACGCCTACCGCAACCCGGCGCATGAACAACAAGCACAGGACATCGTCGAACGCATATTTCCCGACGCGTTGATCAGCCTGTCCAGCGATATCCTGCCCGAATTTCGCGAATACGAACGCATCTCCACCACGGCGGTGAACGCCTATGTCGCGCCGCGCATGAGCGCGTATCTCAACCGTTTTGTCGAACGGGTTGCTGGCATTGGCGTGAAACCAACACCGTTCATTGTGCATTCCAATGGCGGCATGTTGCCCGCCCCCGTGGCGGAACGATATCCCGTTCGCACCTGTCTGTCCGGCCCGGCGGCGGGCGTGGTCGGCGCGGCGGCGGTCGCCCGTGCGGCCGAGGCCCCGGATATTCTGGCGTTCGATGTCGGCGGCACCAGCACGGACGTGTCTTTGGTGACCGATGGCGCGCCCTTGTTCACCTCGGACCGACTGGTGGCGGGGCATCCGGTGAAAACCCCCGCCATCGACGTGAATGCGATTGGCGCAGGCGGTGGCTCCATCGCGTGGATTGACGAGGCAGGTGTGTTGAAAGTCGGCCCGAAAAGCGCAGGTGCCGACCCGGGACCAGTCGCCTATGGCCATGGCGGCGATCAGGTGACCTTGACCGACGCCAATATCGTGCTGGGCCGGTTGAGCCCGGACGGCTTGGTCGGCGGGCGCATGCGCGTGGATGTGGATGCAGCGCGCCAGGCGATACAGGAACAGTTCGCCAGGCCTTTGGGCGTATCGTTGGAAATTTGTGCGTTGGGTATTATCCGTGTCGCGGCGGCGAATATCGCCCGCGCCATCCGCGCGGTGTCAGCGGCGCGCGGACAAAGTCCGAAAGAATTCGACCTGTTCGCCTATGGCGGCGCAGGGCCATTGCTGGCGAGCGACGTGAACGACGAGGTCGGATGCCGCCGAATTATCGCCCCAGTCGAACCCGGTGCCATGTGCGCACGCGGCATTTTGATGTCCGATCTGTCTTTTGATTTTGTCGCCACGGAACTTTATGCAGCAGATGCCGCGGGGTGGACAAAAACCACCGCAGTGTTTGCCGGCCTAGAGTCCCAGGCGTGCGATTGGTTGGATAAGGAAAACATCGCTGAAGACCACAGGCGCTTCCAGCGATTGATTGAAACCCGATATCGGGGGCAAAGTTTTGAAATCCCCGTCGAAATTTCTGCTGAGGCGTCTTTGGAGGAATTCCTGATGGCGTTCAATGCGGTTCATGAACGTCAATATGGCTACGACATTCCCGGGCGCGGCGTCGAAATTGTTAATTGCCGGTTGGTGGCGATTGGTGAAATTCCCAAGGTGCCCATGCGTAAAATGGACATAACGGAGACCGCCGCTGCGCCATCTACAACGCGGGACGTTTACTTTGGCGAATGGGTTCGCGCCGATATTTATCAACGGTCCAGTCTCTCGCCCGGTAATGTGGTGCCGGGCCCCGCGATCATCGAGGAAATGAGTTCAACGACTGTCCTACCACCGGGATGGGTCGCGAATGTCGATGCGTTCGGGAATTTGGTAATGGAAGCGGACGACGGGAGCGAATCATGACGAACACAAAATTAGCCGACCCCATTCATCTGGAAGTATTCAGCAACCGCATTGTCGGCATTATCGAGGAAATGGGCGCGCGGTTGGTGCGCGCGGCGTTTTCCGCCAACATCAAGGAACGCAGAGATTGTTCGGTCGCGCTGTTCGATGCGAAAGCCCGGCTGGTGGCGCAGGGATCGCATATTCCCATGCATCTGGGATCGCTGCTGGGCGGCGTGGAGGCGACCATTGCAGCCCACCCACTGGAAGAGATGCTACCCGGCGACGCGTTCGTGTGCAACGACGCTTATCTTGCAGGCGGCACCCATTTGCCGGATATCTCCGTCATAACGCCGATTTTCGCGCAGGGAGAGGACAACCATAATCCGAGTTTCTTCGCCGCCAATCTGGGCCATCATGCTGATGTCGGTGGCGCCGTGCCGGGCTCCATCAGTCCGGACGCCGCCAGCATTTTTGAAGAAGGCATCCGTATTCCCCCAACCAAACTGGTCAGGAGCGGCGTGGTGGACGAAGGCGTGCTGGGCCTCATAGCGCATAACACCCGCGAACCGCAAAGCCGCATCCTCGATATCAAGGGTCAGATCGCTACCAACAATGTCGGCGTCGCGCAAATCCGTGAATTAATAGGCCGCATGGGAGCGGCGGAAGTGGATCAGGCGGTGGCGGACTTGCTGGCCTACACCGCGCAGCGCCTGCGCAACAAAATCGCCGCCCTGCCCGACGGCGTCTACAGCTTCACCAACCATATGGACAATGACGGCGTGGGTGGGGACAAGGTGGCGATCTGCGCGACGATCACCGTGGTGAGTGACAAGGCAACGTTCGATTTCACCGGCACTGGCCCTCAATCACGCGGCGGGTTCAACGTCATGCCCAGCGGGGTTATGGCGACCGTTGCCTATGCGATCAAGACACTGCTGGACCCGGATTTGCCGCCCAATAGCGGCTTGTTCGACGCCATTGAATTAGTCGTGCCCGAAGGCACGATCCTGAACCCGCATTATCCTGCCGCCGTAGGCGCACGCACCACAACCTGTCAAAAATTGGCCGGTGCCATCTTCGGCGCATTTTCGGAAATCCTACCAGATGACAAAATCATGGCGTCCAGCCACGACGTCTTGGCGGCCATGACCCTGTCGGGTCCGTCAAAACCTGGCAAAGGGCAAAGCGACAGTGCGTATGTGTATCTGGAAACCATCGGCGGCGGCAACGGCGCGCGCGCCTTGGCCGACGGTATGGACGGCGCCCATGCGCACATCACCAATTCACTTAACATGCCGATTGAGGCGGTGGAAAACGAATATCCGCTGCTGGTCGAAGAATACGCGTTGATCAATGATTCCGGCGGCGCGGGCCAATTTCGCGGCGGCATGGGCATCGCCCGATCGATCCGTGCGATTGAACCAGGAACAACCTTTTCCGCACGCGCCGACAGCTTCATCACCGCCGCCGCCGGGGCGTCTGGCGGGGCCGAGGGCAGCCATTGTCAGGTGGTGCGCAACGAAAAATCCAACGCGCCCGACATCTTGGACCCTAAGCAACGGCTGTTGGTGCTTGAAACCGGCGAGACCATTCGCATGGAAACGCCGGGCGGCGGCGGATTTGGGTCGCCCCAGGACCGCGATGTCGACGACCTGGCGCGCGATTTGGCTGACGGTAGAGTCAGCGAAACAGCGGCGCGGCGTGACTATGGAGCCAAAATGACCGACGCGGCGCTGGCGAGAGATTAAGAATGGAACATCGATACCGATTGATTGGCGGGCCAGGGTCTCCCTATTCGTTGAAAATCCGCGCCTTGATGCGGTATCGACGCATTCCGTTCGATTGGTTGATCCGGGCGCGGGTGGCCGACGAAGTAGCCCATGTCCGGCCTCCAACAATACCAATGCTGCATGATCCCAGCGATAACAGTTACCGCGCCGATTCCACCCCGTTGGTTGATTTTTTGGAAGACCGGCATCCCGAATTTCGGTCCGTTATCCCTAGCGATCCCGGTGACGCCTTCCTGAATTTCATGCTGGAAGACATGTCCGATGAATGGGCGACGAAATTCATGTACCAGCAACGCTGGCATGACCCCATCGATCAGGAATTTTATGGCCGCTATCTGGGTTGGTTTCGAGAATCGCCCGCGCCCCGGATAAAGGTCGAAGAGTTCGGCAATGCGCTGAGAGACCGGCAGGTGGGACGTAATGCAGTGGTCGGCATCTCCGCCGAAAATAAACCA
Organism: Alphaproteobacteria bacterium; assembly: GCA_028822585.1. Taxonomy (GTDB): domain Bacteria; phylum Pseudomonadota; class Alphaproteobacteria; order UBA8366; genus JABJJH01. Next base: position 5,671 of record JAPKDL010000151.1, read on the forward strand.
ATCATCGACCAAACCTTTCATACAGTGTTGAACGCTTTCGAAGGTCTGCTGGCCGACGGTATGTTTCTTTTTGGGGATCGCCCTGCCAGTGCGGACTTCGCGTTTTTTGGCCAAATGGCGCCCGGCGCCCATGCCCCCTTGGCGGCGCAGGACATGCGGGAACGCGCGCCGATGACCTTCTGTTGGCTCATTCTGATGGACGACATGTCGGGTTGGAATGACGGCGCGTGGTGCGACGTCGCGGTAACGCCGGGGTCAGCAGTGACGGATTTGTTGCGTCTTTGCGGGGACGCCTATCTGCCTTTTTTCAAAGCTAATCTTGCAGCGCTCGAAGCATCAAAGGATGAAGTTGCACTGGAAATTTGGGGCCAAATGTATCGTCAACGCCCGTTCAAATATCAAGGAAAGTGCTATCGTATCCTGCGCGAACGCTTCGCCGCCCTTGAGCCCCAATCGCGCCAACGAATTACGCCGTTGTTGGAAGAAACAAACTGCCTGAAATTCCTAGTGTGATGTGCGAGCTCACAACCGCAGCTAAAATTCGGAACGGTGGCTAACTTAGGCCAAGTATTGGGTCGGTATCGCTGATCCATTGCCTGTTCGACGCGACTGGGTTGGATGTTTCCGTGGGCTATATAGTCGAAGTTTACAGCCGCAAAGACGAAAATGATGCCGCCAACGTTACGAAGGCAGACAGTTGGCTGATCTATAGCCTATTAAATCAACTAAACCCCTTCATCCCGGGCTTTTTTTTGGGGAGGGCGTTTGGCTCCTCATCAATGAAGACCGCGTGCCGGACGGCGGTATGATTAAATTGGCGACCGACA
>JAPKDL010000152.1 GCA_028822585.1 Alphaproteobacteria bacterium
ACGATCAGCAGTGTCAGCAAGGCGGACAGCGCCAACCCCCCAACGACGACCGACCCCAATCCACGATAAATTTCTGACCCTGCGCCGGGAATAACCACCAGCGGCAACATTCCGAACACACTGGTCAGGGTCGACATGAAGATTGGGCGAATTCGGTTTCGGGTCGCTTCAACAATCGCATCTTCATGGGCCATACCTTCTTCGCGAATGTGGTACAGCGTTTGATGCACCAGCAGAATTGCATTGTTCACGACAATGCCTATCAAGATAACGAAGCCTAGCAGGGTCAACATGTCCAACGGTTGGAAGAAATATATGTTCAGAACCGCCAAACCAGCAACACCGCCCGCCGCCGCCAAGGGCACCGACAACATGATGATGAAGGGATAGAAAAAGCTTTCGAAAAGAACCGCCATCACCAAGTAGACAATTGCCATGGCCAACAGCAAATCGATCCGCATCTCATCCCAGGTTTCCACAAGCTTATCCGCAGCGCCAGAGAACCGCGTTGTCACACCTTCTGGGACGCCATCGGCGTATAATTTCGCCACGACTTCACGGTTAAGAATTTCCAAGGCCTCGCCCAGCGCAATATGGTCCGCAGGTTTTAATTGCAAGGTGACCGTCCGGGATCGCTCCACATGACGGATCGCCGTCGGACCCGACGTGACCTGCACATTCGCCAGGGACCGCAAAGGCAGAATAGCGCCGGATTGTGTTACCACCGGCAAGTCGCCGATGCCTTGGGTGTAACCGATATCGGTATCAGGCCCCATCAGCATTAAATCCATGCGGTCCGAGCCAATGGTGATTTCGGCGACCCGGTACCCATCATTGAAGGCGTCCACGGTGACGCCAAGGTCCCGCGCGCTGATCCCATTATCAGCCAAACGCACGGCGTCAGGCTTGATACGCACTTCAGGTGCCCCAAGCTCCAACCCGGGGCGTGGCCGCATTTGATTACCATCCTTGCGCGGCATCGCTTGCCCAATCAATTCTGCCGCTCGTTTTGCAACAGCAATCACCGATTCCAACTGTGGCCCGGAGATATCCAGATCGATCGACCGCGCACCACGCACGCCGCGCCCAAAGACAGAACGTTGCGACATGACACCAAATGTGCCGGGCTCCTGGAACACAGGCTTCGCCAACACCGGAATCAACTCACCCGCCCGCATAGGCTCGGTGGAGCTAGCCCCAACAATAGTCCAGTCGCGGAACGTTACGAAAAAGAAATGCTTCATTTTCGGCGGTTCACCCGGTTTCGATTCCGGCCCCGTTTCCGATTCCCAATGGGGCCGCACCGCCGTTTCCAATTGGCTGGCGATCGCGGACGTCGTTTTCAAATTGTAGCCGGGCGGCGGCACGATATAGCCGATGATCAGATTCCGGTTGCCCTTGGGCAAATATTCCAGTTTTGGCAAAAATGCCCAGGTCAACGAGACTGTCGTCACGATTAGAACGATGACAATCACGAGCGCCAGCACCTTATTCTGCACCACAGCGCGCGCAAACCCCGTTGCACCGGACACGAACATCCGCCCAAATCTGTCCACAATCGGCAACTGGAGGCCACTGCCCGGCGCTTTAACCGCGTTGCGCAATAAGCGCTGCGACAAGGCGGGAATGACAGTAATTGACACCACCAGCGACAAAATAACGGCGACTGAAATCGCAACCGCTATATCGCGGAACAACTGCCCCACATCCAGTTGCATAATCAGAATTGGAATAAACACCATAACCGTGGTCAACGCCGACACCAGAATGGCGCCCCACACCTGTTTCGCGCCACGATACGCGGCTTCTTTGGCGGGCATGCCAGATTCCCGAAACCGATAGATGTTTTCCAGGACGACAATCGCCGCATCGACCACCATGCCGACCGCGAAGGCGATACCTGCCAGGGAAATGACGTTCAACGACCGCCCCAACGCTGCCATGGCAACAAAGGAGGCGATAACTGAAACGGGAATGGCCAGGGCCACAACCAACGTGGCGCGGCTGGACCGCAGAAACAGCATCAAAATAATAACAGCGAAAGACCCGCCAACCCAAATATTCTGAACCACCAGATCAATGGCAGAATCAATGTAGACCGTTTCGTCGTAGAGCTGTTCGATGGTCAGCCCTACATTCGGCAAGGTATGCGTCGCCAATTCTTTCGCCGCCGCACGTAAACCCACCATCGTGTTAATGACATTGGCCCCGGTTTCGCGTTTTACCGACAGAGCGATTGCCTCTTCACCCAAGGTGCGAATGCGCGCCACTGGCTTCTTGTTGCCAAAATAGACCGTGGCAATATCGCCAACCGTGACCCGTCCCACCCGTCCAGTCCGCGCGTCGGCGTCAGACCGTAACAGCACTTTGCGTACGTCACCGGGTTTTTGAAATTCATTATCTGTGCGGACGATATAGCGCCGCTTGCCTTCTTCGACGTCACCGCCGGTAATCGACGCATTGGCGGCGCGCAGTCGGTCCACCACCACAGGAACCGTCAACCCATAACGCGCCAACTTCGCCGGATCGACAACGATCCGCAATTCTCGGGCCCCGCCACCATAGACATCAACGCGGGCGACGCCCGGCACGCGCTCCATTTGCTCCTTGACCACGTCTTCGGCAAAATCACCAAAGGTTGCGATCGGCTTGTCGTTGTCAGGGGTCCTCGTCAGCCGGAACCATGCGATGGCATTATCGTCAGCGCCGGACGTCCGCAAGGTGGGTTCGTTGGCTTCGTCCGGATACCCGTTCACCCGATCCAGGCGATTGGCGACAAGTAGCAACGCCTTATCCATATTGGCGCCAACATTGAATTCCAGCGTAATTCGTCCGCGCCCATCCTGCGCGCGCCCCACCATCCGGTTCAGTTCTTCGATGCCTTTTAAAACATCTTCCTGGCGGTTCAGGATTTCACGTTCAACTTCCGCCGGAGCGGCACCGGGCCAGTTGGTCGAAATTTGAATAACCGGGCGGCGTAAATCCGGCGCCAACTGAATGGGGATAAGCTGCAGGGAAACCAAGCCGAACAGAACAGCCAGAATCACCGCCGCCATAATGGCGATCGGTCGGTCAATGGCGAGCCGTATCAGATTCATGCGTAATTCCTACGAACCAGCTTTTTCCGGCACCTCTGTTTCAAGCACCTTCACAGGCTTCATGCCCTTATACTTTATGCTTTGCCCGGGGCGTAACCGTTCGTTTCCCCGCACCACGACAACATCGCCGGCCTTTAATCCGTCCAGTACTTCAAATCGATTGCCGACGGCGTCCCCTAATTGTAACGCCTGGCGCACGGCCTTGCCTTCTTTCGCGACAAAAACGATGCTTTCCCCGCCACGCGGGATAACCGCGTCCTTGTGTACCGATACAACATCCCGCCGAACGCCCACCGGCAATAGCACTGTCACACTTTGATTTGCCGCAACAGATTCTTCAGCGCTTGCAGAAAATTTGGGCGTAAAACGCACCGGTCGGGTTCGCGTCAGGCCATTTTCTTCTGGCACAATCGCACGCACCGTCACCTTCAGCGCCTGTCCATTCTCCAATTTCGCCGAGGTCACACGGCCAATCGACAGTCCCGACAGACGATCCGAAGGGACATCGGCTTCAATCTCTAGAAAGTTATCATTGATCAGCGTAACCACCGGGTCCCCAACGTTCAAAAAAGCTCCCGGCGAAGTGTGTTTTTGCGATACCACGCCATTATAGGGGGCGCGAATTTTTGCATTGTACAAATCGATATCCGCCAGGCGGAGTTGTGCGCGGGCGCTGGCGACAGCGGCTTTCTTTTCACCCACCTCACTATCGAATTTTGCCACTTCGCTGATCTTATCGTCATGGCGCGCCCGTGAAAATGCCACCGATTCCCGTAGACTGGCAAGTCGTTTCAATTCCGTTTGGGTCAGCGACAATTGCGCTTTCGCCGTGCGACCCTGCGCCTTTCGTTCACTCACCAACGCCGCCTGAAGCGCCCGCGCCGCTTTGATCCGCGTCGCAACCAGATGGGCGATGACGTCACCTTTCTTCACTCGGTCGCCAACAGCCACTAACACTGATTGGACGGGCCCACGAGTCAGCGCCGCCACAACCCCACTTTCCCGCGCCACGAACCGCCCCAACACCGGCATGGTTTGCGTCAAAGGCTCCATGATGACTTTATCGACCCGGACGCCCGCTATTCGTTTTTTCTTCTTCTGCGCATAACCGTCGACTGCGAAGGAACACATCAACGCAGCGACGCAAAACCCAAGAATGAACCGCTTCATACCTAACTCACTTCAATTTTCGGCAAACTATTACAGGCGCAGTTATATGCAATTTTTAATGCATATTTTCATATAATTTTGATCTTGAGAATCAATCACCCAGACGGGCCAATGCAAGTCTTCGCAACGAGCGCCAAAATACTCTATACACCCGCTATATATTATTTCTGCTGGTGAGGAAGAAGAAAAATGTCGACCCTTATGCTCACGCATTACGCTTGCATCGGCCATGAGCCGGGCAAAGGGCACCCGGAATCGCCAAACCGGTTGAAATCCGTTTTATCGACCCTGGAAGCGGAAACCTTTAACGACCTCATCCGACGCGTAGCGCCGTTGGGCTCAATCGAGCAAATCTCCCGCGTTCACCCGCGCGACCATGTTGAAGCCGTTCTTGACGCCATTCCTACAGAAGGGCGCCGCGCATTAGACCCCGACACCATCGCCTCACCGGGTTCAGGCGATGCCGCCCTTCGCGCTGCGGGGGCCGCCTGCACGGCGGTAGACGCCGTTTTAACAGGCGCTGCGGATAACGCATTTTGCGCCGTTCGCCCGCCAGGGCATCATGCGGAACAAGCCAAATCCATGGGGTTTTGCCTGTTCAACAGCATCGCTGTCGGCGCCGAACACGCCCGCGCCGAACATGGCCTCACCCGTGTGGCGGTTGTCGATTTCGACGTCCACCACGGCAACGGCACCCAAGCTATATTTTGGGACAAAGCGGATTTGTTTTATGCGTCCACCCACCAATATCCGTTCTATCCCGGCAGCGGCGGTGCCAGCGAACGCGGCGCTTCGGACAATATTGTCAATGCGCCTTTGTCCCAAATGAGCGGCTCCTTGCAATTTCAGGATGCCTTCTCGAACGCTATTTTACCGGCATTGCGGGGGTTTCAACCCGAATTGATCATGATTTCGGCAGGTTTCGACGCTCATGCAGACGACCCCCTGGCGTCCTTGATGTTGAACGATGAAGATTATCGTTGGGTTACCACCGCGCTCATGGACGCCGCGAACGATGTCTGCGAAGGACGCATTGTTTCCATGTTGGAAGGTGGATATGACCTTGCGGCACTGGGTCGTTGCGCCGGTATTCACGTCGAAACCCTGATGTCGGCTTAATCGGGCGATGCTACAGCGCCGCTTTCATTTATTGTATTTTTGATAGCCAGCCAGCTTTCACTAATATCTCGATCATATTAGTAACCGTTTTCGTCGAGTGAAATGCACGTAACCTTCGGACAAAGCTTTTGACCGCGCGGTCAATTTCAACCTTTCCGTAGTTCGGCACCGGCTTCTTGAATAACAACCCTCGCACTAAATCAACGCCCACGCCATTAGAACCGACAACGCCGATAATCGTGAAGGCCCAACTTACCCGAGCTAATCTCACAATGGCTGATTCTGCATTTCATATAATTCTAAAATACGGCAATCATTTTGCCGCTGTACTTTTTCGACCATGAGATATTTGATGCACGCGCTCTTATTGCACGACGCCTTGACCCGCTCGTTGTACTCCCTTTCAAGCGCCATAATTTCGCGCTTGGTACAACCTTTCCGAGCATTTTGTTGCTGGCACGACGGCGCGAACGGCTGCGGCGTTATGTGGGGTTACTCGCAAAACGACGAGGTGTTACGGGCATCGCCTGCGGGAGATTGTGATGCTTGAACTCGAAGCCGAAGGTGGGGCGTAATTTGGCGGCAACCGCAAGGGCCGTCGAGGACGGGAGTGCGGGGAAAACACCAGTATTTGGGTTACTCAAGCCTGGCGCAAAGATTTACACGAAGACCATTCCCGATACGTCGTCGACAACTTTGTTTCCGATCATGGCGCACAAGACTGTGCCTGACAGCATCGTCTATAGCGATGGTTGATGGGGCTACACCGTGCTTGATGTGTCGGATTTCCATCACTTCCGGATCAACCAATTCGGAATTATTCGCCGACAAGCAAAACCACATCAGCGGAATTGAGAATTTCTGGAGCTAGGCGAAGCGCCATATGTGCAAATTCAACGGTATCCCAAGGGCTTATCTCAGGCTATTTTTAAAGGAATGCGAGTGATGATTTAACAGGCGATTTAACAACAGTGACCCGTTAGATCAATTATCTCAATTGA
>JAPKDL010000153.1 GCA_028822585.1 Alphaproteobacteria bacterium
TTTCGCACCAGATAATCGGCCGTGTCCGAGCCTTTAACCGGCAGGGCGGCGAATATATACCCGGCAATCCGCCGTAAATCGCGAGCCAGAACATCGCCGACATCGTTCTTTAACACCGCTAACGCCGGTTCGCCGTCCAGTTCTAGAATTAGATTTTGTTCCGATTTCGTAACAGTTCGCACTGGGCCAATCGGCGAACACCCCTGGGTTAAGCCCGCTTGCACGGGCACGTCTTCCAGTGACAGCATCACACCGGAAATATCGCCATCCGTGACATCCCCGGCCAATTGCGTCATGCGCCCGCGTGACGCCGTTAAGCCTCCCACCAAAAACCCGTTTGTGGCACTGGACAATGCTTCCAGACGTTCGACCACACCGGGGTTTCCGGGGTCCGCATGCACCACGCCCAAAGAGCCTGGGACCGATTTTAGCCAATCCCCATGGTCGGCTACTACCTGGGACACATTATCCCGCACACCGGAGAACACTCGAAACGCTGAATCCGGAATCGGCGCAATCAGGACAGACATCGCTGGTTCATCAAAGTATTCCACGCCGGCGGCGCACACCCCCATGCCAATGGTCCCGACCCAATTGGGGACACCAGTGGTCTGGCGCAGAAAGATAGCGATATCGTCAAATTCATGAGCATAGGAATCGGTGACATATAGGAATCCCAGCCGGTGTGACGCGTCCAAATGTCCCAACGCCACGATCACTTTTGCGGCGGCGTCTTGCCAGGTTGGCGCGGAAGCGTGTGCGGCTTTAAACGTTTCCGTTTGGGTCATTGTCGCGTCCTTTTTTTCCAACGGTGATATTCGTTGTGCACCAAGGGCGCGACGCCTTCAACAATTATGGCGACGCCCTTGGCGTTCGGATGTAGGCCATCGGGCTGGGTAAACGCTGGATCTGCCGCGACGCCTTCCAGAAAAAACGGATAAAACCCAACCCGCCAGGATTGGGCGAGCGCTGGAAAAACTGCGTTAAAGGCTGTTTCATAGTCGGTGCCCATACTTGGGGACGCTCGCATGCCCATCAATAAAACACGTGCGCCAGCAGCGGTCGCGCGATTGTATATTTTTGCAAGATTTTGTTGGGTGACAGCAGGGTCAACACCGCGTAATCCGTCATTTGCACCCAGTTCAAGAATGACTAGATCGGGTTTTTCCTCCAACGCCCATTCAATCCGCGCGGCTCCGCCCGCCGTGGTGTCGCCGGACACCCCCGCATTGAGCACCCGAACGGCGGCACCGTTTTGGCGTAGCCTGGTTTCCAATAATACAGGGAATGATTCGGCCGACGCCACGCCGTAACCCGCCGTGAGGCTATCGCCAAACGCTAAAACCACCATATCGCTCGTCCGTGTTTCCGCTTTCGCCAAAGCCGGGGCAAGCATAATTATAATTGCGCAAGCGTTGAAAAGCGCTTTTATGCGACCATATGGTCGAAAACTCATGACCTGAACTTCAAAATGTTGGTGCGCTGATTCACGCAAAATTCAATTTTATGAATTTCGCGATGAGGGCGCTAGAAAATAGGCGCATATGACAATGATCCACCGAGACGACGCTCCAGTCATTTCGCTGGACAATATAACGCTTAATCTAACCAGCGCGGCGGGCGAGATCAACATCCTGCGTGACGTCACGTTGCGTGTCCGCCCAGGACAAAGTGTTGGTTTGGTGGGACCGTCGGGGGCGGGCAAGACCTCGTTGTTGATGATTATCGCGGGACTTGAGCAACCTACATCGGGCCGCGTTGTCGTCGGCGGTTATGATTACAATGGACGGAACGAAGACGATTTGGCGCGGTTCCGCCGCGGTAATGTCGGCATCGTGTTTCAAGACTTCCACCTTATCAATACGATGACAGCGCTGGAAAACGTTGCGCTGCCGTTGGAATTTGCGGGAATGTCTAATGCGTTTGCGCGCGCCACAACGGCGTTGGATGCCGTCGGACTGCGCGCGCGTGTTGAACATTATCCCAGTCAGCTTTCCGGCGGTGAACAACAACGTGTGGCGCTGGCGCGTGCCTTTGTGTCGACTCCAACATTGTTGCTGGCGGATGAGCCGACCGGCAACCTGGATCAAGATACGGGTGACCGGGTTATTGATTTAATGTTCGCCCTGGCGGTGGAACACAACACGACATTGTTTCTGATCACCCACGACCCCGCCATCGCGCAACGCTGCAATCGAATTATCCGGATTGTGGATGGACAATTGGCGGATACGCCCCCCGATACGCGCTCTGATGCGCCCCTTGGCGCGACCTCTGAGCCCAAATGACGCGGTTCGCCCAGATAACTTTGGCGGCTCGATTAGCACGGCGTGAGCTGCGCGGTGGTGTGATGGGGTTTCGAATTTTCTTAGCCTGTCTGGCGCTGGGGGTTGCGACCATTGCGGGCGTTGGGTCTATTTCCGCCGCGTTGAACGCTGGGATGCGCAACGATGCCAAAATTATTCTAGGCGGGGATGTGGACCTTCGATTGTCGCACCGACCGCCAAGCGCGGCTCAGCGAGAGTGGCTCTTGGCGCATAGCGTCATTTCCGAAACCCGACAGTTCAGGTCTATGGCCCGATTGGGCGCGCGCTTAGGGCCCCAGTTGGAGACTGCGTCTAAATCCACCCGCGCGCTGATCGAAGTTAAAGCGGTCGACGCTGCGTACCCTCTGTTTGGCGATGTTGTTTTATCCACCGGGCAGCCGTTGCACGACGCCGTCGGTAAATGGAACGGGCACCATGGCGTTGTCGTTGAAGGCCGACTTCTGGAAAAGCTTGGCGCGCGTGTTGGCGACACGCTGCGCATCGGCGACGCAGATTTACATATCGCCGCCACCATAGATGTGGAGCCAGACCGCGCGGCGCAAGGGTTCGCCCTGGGCCCCCGGGTGATGATGTCGTTCGCGGGGTTGGATGACACCGGGTTGGTCAAGCGCGGCAGCCTGATCCGCTATCACACGCGCGTTGAAATTCCGGCGTCAATTGTGGTTGAGGACTGGCGTGCGGCGTTGCACGAACAATTTCCCAGGGCGGGATGGCGGGTCCGGGACATGCGGGACGCGGCGCCGGGCGTGCGTCGTGTCATCGAACGGGTCACGATGTTCATGACCTTAGCCGGTTTGACGGCATTGTTGGTGGGTGGCGTCGGCGTGGGCAATTCGGTGCGCGCGTTTCTAGGTACCAAGACCCGTGTGATAGCCACATTGAAATGTCTTGGCGGCGACAGCGGATTAATCAACGCGGTGTATTTCCTACAAATTACGGCCCTGGCGACATTGGGAATTATTTTGGGCGTGGCGTTTGGATGTTTTGCGCCGCTGATATTATTGCCTTTAGTGGGCGCGCGTCTGCCGGTGCAGGCTGATTTGGGGCTGTACGCCGACCCTATTCTGCTAGCGGCGGTTTATGGTTATTTGGTGACCCTGGTGTTTTCATTGGCCCCGTTGGCCCATGCTCGGACCGTACCTGCCGCGCGATTATTCCGCGATGTGCTGGAGCGTCAGGGACGCCGTCCCGCAGGTGCAGGTAAACGGCAATGGGGACTGGTGGTCGTTATCGCTGCCGCCAGCGGATTGCTTGGCACCGTAACAATTTTAACCGCCCCGGATCAACGAATTGCGGCTTATTTCATCTTGGGCGTGATTGCGGCGTTTGCAATGTTTCACCTTGTCTCTGTGTTGATAAGCGGCGCAGCGCGGCGTGCGCCCCGGTTGCAACAAGCAGCCCTTCGCATGGCGTTGGCCAACATTCATCGGCCCGGTGCCGCAACGTCTCAAATTGTCGTGTCGCTGGGCCTAGGGTTAACAGTGCTTGTCGCCATTGCCCAGATCGAGGGAAATTTAACGCGGTTGGTGGCCGACACTATTCCCCAAAATGCGCCGTCCTATTTCTTCATCGATATCCAACCCAACCAAGTTAAGGAGTTTGATGAACTGACTCAAAATTTCGACGGCGTAACTGCGATTACGCGGGTGCCCATGCTGCGAGGCCGCATCATCATGGTCAACGGGACCCCTGCTGACCAGATAAAGCCGCCGCCGAATTTCGCCTGGATTCTGCGGGGAGACCGAGGCTTCACCTGGTCGCCGTCGCCGCCCACGAGTGGCAGCGCCGTGGTTGCTGGGGACTGGTGGCCGCCCGATTATGCCGGGCCGCCGCTGCTGTCGTTTGACGCCAAAGCCGCGAAAGGGCTTGGCGTGGGCATTGGCGACACGGTTGGCTTAAATGTTCTGGGCCGGGAAATCACCGCACGCATCGCTAATTTACGCTCTGTCGAATGGCGCTCGTTTGGCATCAATTTCGTCATGATCTTGTCGCCTGGTGTTTTGGACGGCGCGCCGCAATCCCATATTGCCACCGCGCGAGTCGCCCCGGAGCGGGAAGTGGCGTTCGAAACCGCGGTAGTGTCGGCGTTCCCCAACGTGTCCGCTATCCGCATTAAGGATATCCTGACGACCCTGCAGGATATGATAGGCACGCTGGGCGACGCGGTTAGGGTGATCGCGATGTTCGCGTTGGTTTCCGGCGGGCTGGTGTTGGCCGGGGCTGTCGCCGCCAGCCAGCGTCAACGGGTCTATGACGCTGTCGTTCTTAAAGTGCTGGGCGCGACAAGGCGTGAAATTCTGACCATGTTGGTGATGGAATTCGCGGTGTTGGGCGTTATCACCGGCATTATTGCCGCCGCGTTTGGTGCGGTGGCGGGGTGGGCCGTGATCACCCATTTATTGGGATCGGAATGGCGCTTCCTGCCCGGCGTAGCGGCGGCGACCATCGGGGCCTGCGCGGTGGTCACGATAAGCGCCGGGTTGATGGGAACCGGCCTTGCGTTGAGCCGAAAGGCCGCGCCGTTGTTGCGTAACCGGTGACCAAACCGTCATACACGCAGATGTCATTATGCATTTCACCGTAATTTGGTAGGATAGCCAGGCAGATTAATAAAGCCAAAATTAAAAAGGTGACGACCATGCGTAAACGGTTTCTAGGATTATTGGCGGCTTTCACGGCTGTCCTGATGGGAGGCGCGCGGGCGCAAGCGGATCCCATAGACTATATTATAGACCCCAGTCACCTTACGGTGGCGTTTAAGGTACATCATGTCGGGTATTTCAACATGGTCGGCTTGTTCACCAAAGGGTCCGGTGCCTTTTCCTTCGATGAAGCCGCCTTGGATGTGTCCGGTTTGAAGGTCGTGATCGCGACGAAAAGTGTGTTTACCGGCCACAAGAAACGCGACGCGCATCTGCGCAGCGCTGATTTCCTGAACGCTTCGGAATTTCCAGAAATGATGTTCGTCAGTAAATCTGTAGAAAAAACTGGCGAAAAAACTGGTAAACTGCAGGGTGAATTGACGCTGTTGGGCGTGACCCGGCCATTAACGCTGGATCTGCGCTGGAACAAGGCGGCGAATCATCCGATTTACAAACGCTGGACCGTTGGGGTTGATGCGACCGGCACCTTGAAACGCAGCGATTTCGGCATGGCTTACGCAGTCAAGAATGGCTGGATTGGCGACGACATCCAACTGACTATCGGGTTCGAAGCGTACCGGGACGAATGAATTTCTCCGCCGAATACGTGGATAACAGTTGAAATTTGAAGCGAAAAGACCAATATTCTGGTTAATGGTAACATTTGATAAAAGTAGGGAACGATAATGGCATTGGATCCTCGGAATCGCGCGTACACCTCGAACGCTAGCGCCGCCGACCAGGTGGGACTCGATCAAGGTCTGCGCAGCTACATGCTTCGCGTTTACAACTATATGGGCACGGGTCTCGCGCTTACCGGCGCAGTGGCGTTCATGGTGGCGAATACGCCCGCGCTGCTGGAAATATTTTACGCCCGGACCGCCTATGGCGTTGAGCCAACGATATTGGGCTATGCCGCGATGTTTTCACCAATAGCGTTTGTGCTGGTGTTGAGTTTTGGTCTGAACCGAATGTCCGCGCCAACGGCGCAGCTTGTGTTCTGGGCCTTCGCAGGGGTGATGGGGCTATCGATGTCCCATATCTTCCTGACCTATACGGGAACCAGCATTGCGCGGGTGTTTTTCATCACGTCGGGCATGTTCCTGGCGATGAGCCTCTACGGCTACACCACCAAACGCGATTTGAGCGGCATGGGCAGTTTCCTTATGATGGGGCTGATCGGCATTATTATCGCGTCCATTGTGAATATGTTCATCGGATCTTCGATGATGCAGTTCATCATATCGGTGGCCGGTGTGTTGGTGTTTGTGGGGCTGACCGCCTATGATACACAGGGCATCAAGGCAACCTATTCGGCGCATGATGATGGTTCGACGGCACAGAAAAAAGC
>JAPKDL010000154.1 GCA_028822585.1 Alphaproteobacteria bacterium
CGCCGGGGTTGATGGTTTTGTTCCCTAGCTACATGTTTCACGAAACCATTCCCTTCAAGTCCTGCGAAACGCGCATCAGCATTGCGTTTGATATTGTTCCGGAAGGGTAAATCCCTTGATCGGGCAGTTGACCCTGTGGCGGGGCGCGGTTAGGTTGCGCCGCATTCAAAAAGCAGAAACGGCGCTAAAATAACTATGGCCCCCAAACCGAATTCCGATACCTGTTTTCAGACGCTTATCCTTAAATTGCACGCCTATTGGGCGGCGCGGGGGTGCGTGATCCTGCAACCCTATGACATGGAGGTTGGGGCGGGCACGTTTCATCCCGCCACGACCCTACGCGCGTTGGGCCCGAAACCTTGGAAGGCCGCCTATGTACAGCCGTCGCGGAGACCCACGGATGGGCGCTATGGGGAAAACCCCAACCGGTTGCAGCATTATTATCAATATCAGGTCATCTTGAAGCCATCTCCGCTGGACAGTCAGGACCTATATCTGGGCAGTTTGCGGGAATTGGGCATAGACTCGCTGGCGCACGATATTCGCTTTGTCGAAGATGATTGGGAAAGCCCCACCCTGGGCGCCTGGGGGCTGGGCTGGGAAGTCTGGTGCGACGGCATGGAGGTTAGCCAATTTACGTATTTCCAACAGGTCGGCGGCATCGATTGCAACCCGGTGGCGGTGGAGTTGACTTATGGGTTGGAACGCCTGGCGATGTACGTTCAGGGTGTTGAAAATGTGTACGACCTCGACTTCAATGGCGACGGCGTGAAATACGGCGACGTGTTCCACCGCGCCGAAGTGGAATATTCCGAAATGAATTTTGAACGGGCGGACACGGAAATTTTGTTCCGTCACTTCACCGATGCGGAAACCGAATGCGGATCGCTGCTGGGGTTTAATCTGGCGCTGCCCGCCTATGACCAATGCCTGAAGGCGAGCCATCTGTTCAATCTGTTGGATGCGCGCGGGGTCATCAGCGTGACCGAACGCCAAGCCTATATTGGTCGGGTCCGGGCGTTGGCCAAGGGATGTTGCGAAGCCTGGGTGGCGGGTGAAGCTGATGTCTGAGTTTCTGTTGGAAATCTTGTCGGAAGAGATTCCCGCTCGCATGCAAAAACGCGCGGCGGAGGATTTGAAACGTCTTGTCATCGACGGCCTGAAGAAAGCCAATTTGGAATTTTCGGCGGCGGAGGCTTACGCCACGCCGCGCCGGTTGGCGCTGCTCATTGACGGGTTGCCGGACAAACAACCCGATGTCCGCGACGAACGCAAAGGCCCTCGTGTAGACGCGCCGGAAAAGGCGATTGCAGGGTTCCTACGTGGCGCCGGGCTCGAGTCGCTGGACCAGTGTGAAAAGCGGGATACCGGCAAGGGCGAGGCGTGGTTCGCGGTGATAGAACGCGCGGGCCTGCCTACCCGTGGCGTATTTCCTGACCTGCTGAACGATGTCTTTACCAAATTTCCCTGGCCGAAATCCATGCGGTGGGGAACGGAGACACAAAGCTGGGTTAGGCCCGTCCAGGGCATTCTCTGCGTCTTAGCTGGCGATGTTGTTGAAAATGTAGCTTTCAACGGACAGGCAGTGAACAATATGACCGTCGGCCATCGTTTCCTATCGCCGGGCCCCATCATGGTGTCGT
This sequence comes from Alphaproteobacteria bacterium, assembly GCA_028822585.1. Taxonomy (GTDB): domain Bacteria; phylum Pseudomonadota; class Alphaproteobacteria; order UBA8366; genus JABJJH01. The sequence goes on from JAPKDL010000154.1 coordinate 1,644, forward strand.
CTTTCGCCGATTACAAACAAAAGCTCCGTGCTGCGCATGTCATACTGGACTCCGCCGAACGCCGATCGCTGATCAAACTTGGGTTGAACGAACAAGCTACTGTCGAAGGATTGACGGTTAAAGACGACCCGGCGCTTTTGGATGAAGTGGCGGGCTTGGTGGAATGGCCGGTCCCGTTGCTGGGCGATATCGATGCAGACTTCATGAAATTACCAGGCGAAGCGTTGACGTCGTCGATGCGCACGCATCAGAAATATTTTTCACTGTTGGATGCCAACGGGACGCTGGTTCCGCGTTTCGGTTTTGTCGCTAACATCAACGCACTCGATGGCGGTGCGGCGATTATCGCGGGGAATGAACGCGTGCTGCGCGCGCGCCTGGCTGATGCCAAGTTCTTCTGGGACCAGGATCGGCGCACGCGGTTGGAGGACCGGGTCCCGGCGCTCGACGCCATTGTGTTTCACGCCAAGCTGGGGACGGTTACCGAAAAGGTGCAACGGATCACCGCGCTGTCGTTAGATTTAGTGGACAATATCCCCGGCGCTGATCGGGAGTCCGTGCGCAGCGCCGCGACCTTGTGCAAGGCCGACCTTGTCACGGGCATGGTTGCAGAATTCCCTGATTTGCAGGGGGTCATGGGCCAGTACTACGCATTGGGCGAAGGGGAGTCTCCAGATGTCTCCCAGGCCATCGCAGAACATTATTCACCGGAGGGACCTAATGACGCCTGTCCGACGGCGCCAACGTCGACCGCTGTGGCCTTGGCGGATAAGATCGATACGTTGGCTGGATTCTGGTTGATCGGCGAAAAGCCGACTGGGTCGAAGGATCCGTTTGCGTTGCGCCGCGCTGCGCTGGGCGTCATTCGCCTTATTTTGGAAAATAATTTGCGGCTCAATCTGCGGGCGGTGTTTGCGTCGGCAATGCGGCTATATCCGGAAAAAATCGGTGCTACGGGGTCGGATTCAGCCCGCGATTTGATGTCGTTTTTTGCTGAGAGGCTGAAGGTGTATTTGCGCGAACGCGGCGTCCGTCATGATTTGATCGCGGCTGTCTTTGCTATTGGCGATGAGGATGATTTGGTGCGTCTGTTGGCGCGTGTGGATGCGCTGACCGGATTCCTGAACAGTGAAGATGGGGGCAACCTGCTGACCGCGTTCCGGCGTGGCGCCAATATCGTGCGGATCGAAGAAAAGAAGGACAGCGTTCGTTTCCAACATGACGCGTACGATTCGTCTTTGGCCGAACGTGATGAAGACACACTTCGTTTGGCGCTGTCGGATGTTAGCGCGAAGGTGGAGACTCAGTCGACGGACGAGGATTACGTGGGCGCGATGGCGTTGCTGGCCGGATTACGGCGCCCTGTTGATGCATTTTTCGACACGGTGACGGTAAACGATGACGATCCGGTGGTGCGGAAGAACAGACTCTGCTTGCTCGCGAATATCGTTTGGGTAATGAACAGTGTTGCGGATTTCAGCCAGATTGAGGGTTAGTGCCAATTTAAGGATTTAGAGTATGGCGAAATGGGTCTACGGCTTTGGCGGTGGGTCGGCTGAAGGCGAAGCTGACATGCGAAATTTGTTGGGCGGCAAGGGCGCTAATCTGGCGGAAATGTGCAATATTGGATTGCCGGTGCCGCCGGGCTTTTCGATCACGACCGAAGTCTGCACCCATTATTATGACAATGATCAAAAATACCCTGACACGTTAAAATCCCAGGTCGAAACCGCGTTGGCCGATATAGAGGCCACGGTCGGCATGGTGTTTGGCGACGTCGATAATCCGTTGTTGGTGTCGGTACGGTCCGGCGCGCGGGTGTCGATGCCGGGAATGATGGACACGGTTTTGAACCTTGGCCTGAACGATGTGACCGTTGCAGGTCTTGCTGCCAAAAGCGGCGATATGCGCTTTGCTTACGACAGCTACCGCCGGTTTATCCAGATGTACGGCAATGTTGTGCTGGGGGTGGAGCATTATTATTTCGAAGATCTTCTGGAAAACCACAAAGAAGACCGTGGCGTTACCTTGGATACGGAACTGGACGCTGATGATTTGAAGCAATTGGTCATAGCCTTTAAGGAAAAGGTGGAGGAGGAACTGGGCTCGCCTTTTCCGGAAGATCCTCACGAACAGCTTTGGGGCGCGATTGGCGCGGTGTTCAGAAGTTGGCGCATTCCCCGCGCTGCGACCTATCGCAGCCTCAACAACATTCCCGAAGAATGGGGCACAGCGGTCAATGTGCAGGCCATGGTGTTTGGTAATATGGGGGATGACTGCGCCACTGGCGTGGCCTTCACCCGCGACCCATCGACGGGGGAGAACGCGTTTTATGGCGAATATTTGATCAACGCGCAGGGCGAAGATGTCGTCGCGGGTATTCGTACGCCGCAGCATCTGACTGTATATGGCAAAGAGAGGAACAATTCCAAAGCACCGTCGATGGAAATGGTCATGCCGGATATCTTCGCGCAACTGAATGATGTGCGGCATAAACTTGAAGTCCATTACCGCGACATGCAGGACATCGAATTTACAGTGCAACAAGGCAAGTTGTGGATGTTGCAGACCCGCGCGGGTAAACGCACAACCGCCGCCGGGTTGAAAATTGCCGTGGATATGGTCGAAGAAGGCTTGATCGACAAAGCGACGGCGGTTGGCATGATTGAACCGGCTAGTTTGGATCAATTGCTGCACCCGACCTTGGACCCCGGCGCGAACCGCAATGTTATTGCACGTGGGTTACCGGCGTCGCCAGGCGCCGCGTGTGGCGCGGTGGTGTTTTCCGCTGATGAGGCTGAAAAGCGCGCAGGCCAAGGCGACGCGGTGGTGCTGGTCCGCATGGAGACCAGCCCGGAAGACATCCACGGCATGCACGCGGCCAAAGGTGTTTTGACGGCGCGGGGCGGGATGACCAGTCACGCCGCCGTCGTGGCGCGCGGTATGGGCCGCCCCTGTGTCGCGGGCGCGGGTGAATTACGCATCGATTATCAAGAGGCCGCCATGTATGTGCGCGACCTGACCGTGAAGTCCGGTGACATCATTACCATTGATGGGTCGAATGGTGAAATTATGCTGGGTGAAGTGGCGACCATAGAACCGGAACTGTCGAGTGACTTTTCAGTTTTGATGGCCTGGGCCGACGAATTCCGTACACTTGGCGTGCGTACCAACGCTGAAACGGCGGAAGAAGTGCGCACGGCGCTTAGATTTGGGGCGGATGGCATCGGCTTGTCGCGGACCGAACATATGTTTTTCGATGGTGAACGCATCGTCGCAGTGCGCGAAATGATCGTGGCGTCTGATGAAGCGGGCCGCCGTGCGGCGCTGGAAAAAATTTTACCCATGCAGCGTGACGACTTTATCGAACTGTTCCGGCTTATGACCGGGCTGCCGGTGACGGTGCGATTGCTGGACCCGCCTTTGCACGAATTCCTGCCGAAGGGCGACGCGGAAATCGCCGAAGTCGCGAAAGCGGCGGGCGTGTCGATTGAAGAAGTGCGCCAACGTGCCAGCCGTCTGGAAGAATCCAATCCAATGCTGGGCCATCGCGGGTGTCGTTTGGCGATCACCTATCCGGAAATTTGTGAAATGCAGGCCCGTGCATTGTTTGAAGCTGCCATCACTGTCACCAAGGAAACCGGTACGCCGGTGGACCTGGAGGTCATGGTGCCGTTGATCGTGACCAAGCGCGAGCTCGATATCCTGAAAGCCGTGATCGACGAGGCCGCCGACGCGGTTGGGTCCGAACAGGGCGTGCGACCCCATTACACCGTGGGTACGATGATCGAATTGCCACGCGCATGTTTGATGGCGGGAGAGATTGCGGAGACGGCAGAATTCTTCAGCTTCGGCACCAATGATTTGACCCAGACAACCTTTGGCGTCAGTCGTGATGACGCTGCGACGTTTATGGCGCATTATGAAAAGTCGGGCATCTTTGAAATTGACCCGTTCATCTCGTTGGATCAGGATGGCGTTGGCGAGTTGGTCAAAATTGGTGCCGAACGCGGCCGCGCCGTTCGCTCTAAATTAAAGCTTGGCATTTGCGGTGAACATGGCGGCGACCCATCCTCTGTAGCATTCTGTCACCGCGCCGGTCTCAATTATGTGTCGTGCTCCCCGTTCCGCGTGCCCATCGCCCGCTTGGCGGCGGCGCAGGCGGCCTTAGCAGATTCGTAAAAATGGAAAAACTGCGCGAAGACCGAGGCATTGACCACCTCGAATTCAACGTCGCTAACATCGCCTAGTCGAAGATGTTCTTCGGCAAAGAAATTGGGTAGACTTTCACCGATTCTGACCCGACCTATTGCGAATTTACCGACGGTCATTTAAAGGGCAAGTTCGACGCCAGCAGCGCCGTGACATTGCGTGGATCCTTGGTGGTCCTGTACCCGACCGATTTAACGGATGTTCTGAAAAGCATTGAAGCGGCGGGCGGTGATATTCTGAAACCAATTTTCGATTTCCTTGGCGGCCGCCGCTTGCACTTCACCGATCTGGACTGTTATAAAATTGCGGTCTGATCCGAAGCTTAATTCTTGCCCATCGTGTCCTGAAACCGAACCGGCATTCCGGTGGGCTGTCCTGCGCTGCGCAGTTGCGCATGACTGCGGCACCGCGAATGATCGTATCCCGTCGTCTTCATGTCGATAAAGGGTGTCCATCCGCATTTT